>CAKSGI010000052.1 GCA_934454005.1 uncultured Eubacteriales bacterium
CCCTCAACAACAGCAACTCTGCTATCAACTTTTATTTTAGCACCCATTCTAAGAAGTTCGCCTACATGTTTATATCTACTTTCAAAGATATTTTCAACAAAAACACTAGTTCCTTTGGCCAAACATGTCATTGCCATTACAGGCGCTTGTGCATCTGTAGGAAAACCAGGATATGGCATTGTTCTAACAATTTTAATTGGTTTCAATTTTTTATCAGAAATTATATTTATTTTATTATCAAAACATTTAAGATTACAGCCAGCTTCTTTAAATATAGGAATTGTAGAATTCAAATGTGAAGGAATAACATTATTTAATATTATATTTCCACCTGTAGATGACACCGCTGCCATAAAAGTTGTTGCCGCTATCCTATCAGGTATAACATTATGTTCAGTTGAATTTAATGTTTTAACCCCTTCAATAATAACGGTACCCTCTCCTGCACCTTTAATTTTGGCACCAGACTTTATTAAATAATCTGCTAAATCACAAATCTCTGGCTCTCTTGCTGCATTGGTGATAACAGTTTCTCCCTCTGCTAAGGAGGCAGCTATCATAATATTCTCTGTTGCCCCTACGCTCGGAAACGACAAAGCTACATGTGCTCCTTTAAGTCTTCCATCCACCCTACAATCTAAAACACCATGATTTTCTTCTATAACAAGCCCCATTTGTTGCAATGCTTTTAAATGCAAATCTATAGGCCTAGGCCCTAACTCACATCCTCCAGGAAAAGATAATTTCGCTTTTTTAAATCTAGAAATAATTGAACTCAAAAATACAATAGATGATCTCATTTCTCTCATAAGTAGATCTGGGATATCATATTTATTTACATTAGTTGTATCTATAGTTAGGTTATCATCTTCTCTTTTTACCCTTGCACCCAAATATTCCAATATCTTTATAGTTACATCTACATCAGAAAGTTTTGGACAATTATGTATTACACATTCCCCTGCACAACATATAGTAGCAGATAGTATTGGCAAAACGCTATTTTTGGCTCCGTGAATATAAACTTCCCCATTAAGCTTATTGCCCCCTTGTATTACAAGTTTGCCCACACAGAACACCCTTTCGCATTAAAATAAAAGGCTTTTCCTTTAATATATAATATATTATGCGAGCTTTTTTGCATTGTGATTAATAACTCATATACTAACAGAACTTTTGCTTTTTAATGTTTCTTTAATAGCTTTATATATTCTATCGCTAGAATCATAAACAGCCATATTCTTTAAATTTCTTTCAAACTCTTTTAGCTTTATTGGATTATCTATTAATTTTTTAACCCAATCTATAAGTTTTTCAGAATTAAGATCCTTTTCCTCAATGATTTCTGCCGCATTATTATTCACCAAGGCCATTGCATTGTGAAATTGATGATTCTCAGCAACATTTGGAGAAGGTATTAAAATTGAGGGTTTTCCCATAACTTGTAGCTCACTTAAAGAAGTTGCACCTGACCTGCAAATACATATATCCGCAGCAGCTAAGCAAGTTGGCATATTGTCTATGTATTCACTTATATGTATATTTTTATGTTTTTTTAAATTTACTCCTTTTTTAATTAATAAATCTGGAAACCACTTCCCATACTTACCATATGCATGTATAAATTGATATTTATCAGTTATTGATTTTGTTGATATTAAACCAGCAACAGCTTCATTTACAGCCTTTGCACCTAAACTTCCTCCAAAAGATAAGATAACAGGTCTATCATCAAGACCTAATAATCTTCTTGCATTTTCTTTATCTGCTACCAAAATATCCTTTCTAACAGGGTTTCCTGTATAAACTACATCACATTTGGGACTTAAATGTTTTTGGGCTTGCATCATCGATAACATAACCTTGCCTGCATACTTAGATAGCATCTTTGTTGTCACTCCTGGATAAGCGTTCTGCTCGTGAATTACAATAGGAATCCCCATTTTTGCGGCAACCCTCAATATTGGTCCACTTACATATCCACCAGTCCCCATGCAAACATCAGGATTAAAATCCTTTATTATCTTTTTAGATTCACTGCTAGATGTAATTACTCTTTTTACTGCAACTATATTCTTTTTTAAAGATGACAAATTTAATTTTCTTGAAAAGCCAGACACTTTTATTCCTTTAAAAGCAAATCCCGCATTCTTAACTAACCTTTCCTCCATTCCACCTTTTACTCCAACGTACAGAATTTCTGATTCAGGTTCCTTGTCTCTAATATATTGAGCAACAGCCAAAGCTGGATTTATATGCCCAGCGGTTCCTCCTCCTGCAAATATAATTTTCATATAAAAGCTCCTAACATCATTTTATATCTTTTCAAGGTTAGCTGTTCTAGAAATAGAAAGTACTACACCCATCTGAGCCAAAAGCATAACTAAAGACGTTCCACCATAACTAAAAAATGGTAAACTAATCCCTGTATTAGGAATTGTATTTGTCACAACAGCAATATTTAAAACAACTTGTAGCCCAACTTGAGCTGTAAGTCCTATTCCTAAAAGAGCACCAAACTTGTCTTTTGCCTTCATTGATAATATTATTCCTCTCCAAATAAGCATAGCAAATATCAATAATATTATAAGCGCTCCTATAAAACCGAGTTCTTCGCAAACAACAGCAAATATAAAATCATTTTGAGGTTCAGGAATAAACAAATACTTTTGCCTTGATTTACCTAACCCCTGTCCTAATAACCCTCCTGAACCTATAGCATAAAGTCCTTGAACAGTTTGCCATGTATCTGCAACCGAATTAAATGGATCAAGCCATCCCTCAATACGATCATTACCATAAGTCAATTTATCTGTAAATAAGACTATATAACCTAAAGCTCCGCCTATTATACCTAAAACCGCACCAAACCAACGAAGTTTTACTCCGCCAATAAAAAGCATACCTGCAGCTAACAACACTACTATAACTGTACAAGATATGTGAGGCTCTAAGACTAACAAAACTACTGTTGGAAAAAGGATTAATGCAAAAGGTAATATACCATACTTAAACGTAGTCATTTTGTTAAAGTTTTTAGAAATAAGATGCGCAAATGTTAAAACTAAAGCAAACTTCATTATTTCCGATGGTTGGAAGCCTAACCCTCCTATACCAATCCATCTATGCACATCATGTACTGCCGGCATCATTAAGACTACTACAAGTAACCCAAAAGAAACAAATAAAATAGGAAACGCAAATTTATGAAGGTGATGATAGTCAAAATATGATATTAATATCATTAAAGCTATCCCAATAATTGCAAAAAATACCTGATTTTTAATAAAATAATAACTATCATCAAATCTATAATATGCAAAAGGATAACTAGCAGAAAAAAGCATAATTAATCCAATTACAACTAAAGTTACTGTTAAAAAGAAAAATGGAAGATCTAAACCTGATCTAATAGAAAAAACCTTTATTTTGTTTCTAACCCTATGTCCTCTAACTTTAGCTTTTCCCACTACTTTCCTACCTCTGCTTCTTTCGTTACTAATATTGCCATTCCTTCCATAGTCCCGAGACATTCCTCTTTGCACAATTACCCTCACCTCTCAATTTTTTACACACCAAATACAACCAATAATATAGCTATTATTCCACCTAAAGCTGTTACCATTCCAAAAACAGTACATATTTTCATTTCAGACCATCCGCACATCTCAAAATGATGATGGATAGGGCTCATTTTAAAAAGCCTCTTACCGTGTGTTAATTTAAAATAAACAACTTGTAAAACAACTGAGCCTATTTCACATATATAGACTATTCCCATAGGTAACAGTAATACTGGCATATCCAACCCAAAGGCTAATGCACAAACCATTCCTCCCAAAAACAATGAACCTGTATCTCCCATAAACACTTTTGCCGGATTAAAGTTCCAAACCAAAAAGCCTAAACATCCACCGCCCAGCGCTGCTGCCATAGTTGCCAGTCCAATTGCACCAACTAAACTGGAAATTATCATAAAAAATATTGCAACAAAAAATGTAACAGAAGAATTTAGTCCATCTATTCCATCGGTAAAATTCACCGCATTTACTACTCCAACTATTAAAACTGCTGATAATATCCAATAAAACACTCTAAAATCAACAGCCCCTATAAATGGTATAGTGGTCGTTGTCATTTGTGTTCCTCCCTGAATTTTCTCAGATATATAAACTGTAGATAAATACGCAGCTGCAACTAAAAATTGTAAAATCAATTTTTGTAAAGACGTTAACCCCAAATTTCTTTTTTTTACTACTTTTATGTAATCATCAAAAAAACCTATAACACCAAATCCTACAGCCATAAAAAGACCTGCAAATATCTTTGTTACCATAAGCGGCGTTTCTGCCGCAATTGTTCCTGATACATTGGACATACGATAACATAATGGAACACATATCCCAACTGTTAAAAATATAGCAATTATAAACATAAGTCCACCCATTGTAGGTGTCCCCTGTTTATTTTTATGCCACGATGGTCCTATATCTAGTATTGTTTGACCATATTTAATTTTATGTAAAAATGGTATCAGCACTTTACCAAGCAACGCTGTAATAATAAAAGATAAAATCGCAGCAACTAATGTCCATATTCCACTCATTTTCTATTCCTCCTGTATAACAAATAATTTTGTCAATATTCACTACCTTAATTATCCATATAAAATAAATATATTATAGCATATCTCTAATCTCCTATAAAGAGTTTTAATACTAACTTAATAAACATATTAACATACTTAAGATTAAATTTTCAAAATTTTTTGACGAATAACAATCAGTGATTTTTGTTTTTTATTCTACATTATCCTTTTCTATAAAATTTACAGTTACTATTGTTCCTGGCATAACTTCCGTTCCTTGTGCAATATTTTGAGCTTTAGATATTATCTGGCCAGAATCTTTATTTACTCCTGCAACTTTCAAGTTTAAATTGCAATTAGCAAGCTCATTATTAACCGCATATATAGACTTACCTATTAAATCAGGTACTGTAACCTTTGATTCGGCACTTTCACTATCTGTATAAAGCACAACTTTTCCACCTCTGGGAATCTGCCTAGTAGAATCAGGTATCTGAGATATAACTGTATCCCCAGAGCCCATAATACTAACATTTAGTCCTAACGATTCTAATTCCTGCTTAGCTTTAGAAACCGCTTTTCCAGAAACTGCCGGTGCCATTATATCTGCACTATCAGAATTTTCTTGTTCATACTGTTTTTCTATTCCTAAATATGGGAGAATTCCTTTCATCGTTTGGGCAAATGCCGGTGCTGCTACAGCTCCACCATAATAAACATCACCTTCAGGTGTGTCAAAAAACACTAACATTGCAATTTTAGGATTATCTGCTGGAGCAAAACCTCCATACGAAGCAATATAGTCTTTTTTACCCTCTCTACTTGTTCCGATTTTTTCAGAGGTTCCTGTTTTTCCTGCAATTTTGTATCCTTCCACAGAACCATTTTTCCCACTTCCATTCGAAGCATTCTCTAATAACATTGCTGATACTCTTTGAGCAGTACTTTTCGAAATAACACTTCTCTTTATTTTAGGTTCAAATGATTTAATAATATTGCCTTTACTGTCTGTTATTTTAGATACAACATGTGGTTGAACAAGATTTCCACCATTTGCTATAGCACTTATTGCTGTTATCATCTGTATAGGTGTTATGCTAAAGTTTTGCCCAAAAGACGCAACAGCCAAATTCATTGGAGCCGAGTCTCCAAACTCACTAAAAAAGATGTCACTCATTTCACCCGGTAAATCTATACCTGTTTTTTCAGCAAAACCAAACGCTTTATAATATTTATAAAAATTATCAGCGCCAACTTTTTGTCCTAACATTATAAAGGCCGGATTACAAGATTTACACATAGCTTGAACAAAATTAATGGTTCCATGACCTGGATGATAATGGCAATGTATAGCACTAGCCCCTTCATACGGAACATATGCCCCTGTACAGCAGAATGTTGATTCCTCTGATACAACATTTTCTTCAAAACCCATAGCAGCTGTAAACATTTTAAAAACAGAACCCGGCATGTATGTATCACTAACAGCTTTATTTCTCCACTGTTTATTAAGAGCCTCTGCCCTAGCTGTTGATTTTTGTTCATCTGGTAATGCGTTTATTTGTTCTTCTGCCTCTTTATTAACTATAGTAAATGGATCATTTAAATCGAATCCTTCTTTCACTGCCATCCCAAGTATCGCACCCGTATTAACCTCCATTACTATAGCAGCAGCTCTATTTACTACTTTATTATTTATTATACCTTCGTCTAAACTTTTTTCTAAATGATGTTGTATAACTTCATCTATTGTTAAAACTAAATTTTTTCCATCTTCTGCAGGAATTAATTGTTCGTAATCAAAAGGCATGTCTGTACCAGTCGCATTTTTGGCTGTAACAAGTTTTCCTTTTTCGCCAGTCAACTCTTTATTATAATTAGCTTCAATACCAGCTAATCCTTGGTTATCCGCACCAACAAATCCTAATGCAGACGACGCAAAATCTCCATATGGATAATACCTTTTATAATCTTCTACTAATCTTATTCCATTATCCATTTTAATATCTGCTTTAAATTGAAGTATTTTATCTTTAACAATACTTTCAACTTTTTTCTTAATTATAGTATAATAAGATTTCTTCGAAGCTTTTTTTAGTATTTCTCCTTTATCCATATTCAAAATTTTAGATAATCCATCCGCAACTAATTCTTGAGACTCTGGTGTATCTAAATAGGCAGGTTCTAGAACAACTGTCCAGACTGTAGCACTTTGTGCCAAAGGCTTCATATTACAGTCATATATGGTCCCTCTTTGAGCATTTATTGTTGTATCTTTTAACTGTTGATCAATCGCTTTTTGTTGAAGTGCTCCGCCTATACCAATTTGTAAATATACAAGTCTGAACATAACTATTCCAAAACAAGCCATAAGACAAACTAATACTATTAATGATCTTTTCCACATCCTTATAGTTGTCCCTTTTGCCATTTTTACTCCTCCTAAAACTTATAAATAACCATATATATTTAGCTATTTAATGTTAAAAACAAAAAATAGAGAGTCAAGATTTTCTCTTAACCCCCTTTAATAAAATAGTATTTATATTTATATATTGTTATGCATCATTTAAAACATTTTTTTATTTTATCAAATATGCTATCATTTGCTACATTTTTTATTTCTGATTTATCTTTTCCATTTGACAATGATATATAATTATACTGAGAAGGTCCAACTTCAAACATAAATAATTCATTCCTTGCAAACTCTTCAACTGCCTTTAATGAAACCTCTGATTCCGCTTTCATTTTTAACTGAGTATACACACTCTGACTCTCTGCAAGTTCTTTACTAGTAGTATTTATTTTATCTGTAAGTTCATTTAATTGAATTTGACTATATATCATAAACGAAAGTACAGATACTATAACTATTGACACTATAGATGTATATAAAGCTGCTGCTGGATTTATTCTTCTTACACGCTTAAATTTTTTCCTTGGAATTTTTGCAATATTATTTTTAGTCCTTCTTTTTTTCTTTTTTTCTTCAAATAAAGAAAGATCATAAGCAACATTTCCGTTATTCACTATTTTTCACATCCCAACTTACAATAAAAAATAATACCTACTTAAATTTTTGCACAACCCCTAAGTTTAGCACTTCTACTCCTAGGATTTTCTTTAACTTCATCGCTCGAAGGCTCAATAGGCTTTTTTGTTAAAATTTTTGCCCTTGCTTTGTTTTGACAAACACAGATCGGAAAATCCGGTGGACATGTACACGATTTTGCAAAAGACTGCATTTTCTTTTTTACAATCCTATCTTCAAGCGAATGAAAAGTTATTACAACTAACCTTCCACCAGAAGCCAATGCTGAAAAAGACTCATCCAAGCCCCTTTCTAAAACATTAAGTTCATCATTTACAGCTATCCTTATTGCCTGAAATGTCTTTCTGGCTGGATGCCCTCCCTCTCTTCTTAAAGCTGACGGAATTGCAGATTTAACAATCTCTGCTAGTTCAAACGTAGTTTCTATTTTTTTTATTTTTCTATTCTTTTCTATAGTTTTTGCTATACTTTTTGCTGATTTTTCTTCTCCATATTTACTTATTATTTCTGCTAATTCCTGCCAAGAATACGTATTAACTATTTCATAAGCTGATATCCCAGATTTGCTCATTCTCATATCTAAATAGGCATTATTATTATAAGAAAATCCTCTACTTGCTGAATCTAACTGATATGAAGACACCCCTATGTCCAATAAAACACCATCCACTTTATCTATAGAGAGATCACTTAAAATATTTCTTATTTCTGAAAAATTCGACTGAACAATAATCGACGATTTATTATTATTAAACCTATTTTTCACAACTTTAATCGCATCAGGGTCCTGGTCTATAGATATTAATTTACCAGTTGTAAGTTTATCTAAAATTGCAGACGAATGTCCTCCTCCACCTGCTGTTCCATCCACGTATATTCCATCGGGTTTTATATTAAGTAAGTCTATTGTTTCTTTAAACAAAACGGGCTTATGAGAAAATTTCATATAACACTACCTCTTAAAGTCCAAGCATATCCATAGCTTCTGCAATACTTTCTTCTGTAAGATTCTCATTAAACGATTTCCATTTATTAGTTTCCCAAATTTCAACCCTACTTGATGTTCCTATAAATGTTACATCTTTTTCAAGACTTGCATATTCTCTTAAATGTTGTGGTATTAGTATACGCCCTTGCTTATCTGCTTCAACTTCTGCAGCACCAGAAAAGAAAAATCTTTGAAGTGTTCTAGATTTTGATATCGGCATCGAATGTATTTTATTTTCTAATTCCTGCCACTCTGTTTTAGAGAGTACAAAAAGACATCCGTCTAAACCTTTTGTAACATAAAAAGTTATCCCAAGGTCCTCACGAAATTTTGCAGGAACAATAACACGTCCCTTAGCATCAATATTATGTTGGTACTCTCCTATCAACATAACAGTCACCTAAAAAGCAAACAAAAAGATTTTCTCCTCCACTTTTTGTCCACTTTCTACCACCTTTCACCACTTAATAAAGTTATTATATCCCAACAAATAAAAAAAATCAAGATTTTTTTAAGCTTAAAATATCAAAATATAAAATTAAAAAAATTCCTGCGCTATCAAAGAATGTTTCAATATAAATAATAAAGAATCCTCTTTGACAATGCAGAAATTTTTTAAATAATTTCGTAACACATTTTCTTATAACTAAAAAATTAAATTATATATATTAAAAATCAAATCATGGAACCATTGTTGTTACTTGACCCGGCATTAATATTGTTATCACTCCTCCCCAAGAACACATTAACTTAGAAGAATTATTAAGTGCCGGTTTGCTCCCTACTAATACTCTTGGAGACCCCGGTATCCAAGGAGCAACTGTGACAGGAATACAAGGCATCGGAGTAAGTACACCTAAAGCTGCAGCAGTTGCAGCTGAAACCGCAGGATTTGCTATAGAAGTACACAACCCAAATGGAATAATATTTTTCATCGGAACATTATCCATAATAGTAGCCATTGGACGTCCAGATGACAATACTCTATTCTCTGGTGTAACTATTAAAGACGTCGGAATCATTCCAAATGAACACTTACACATTGCACCCATACAAACCCCAAATCCCATTCTATCATTCTCCTCATTTTACATCCAAGTAAATATAATTTTCATTTTTTATACTCGCTTTAAGTTCATATTCCTCTTTTAATATTATTAGTTTCAACTTAAAACTATCGTTTTTAAAGAATAACAAGTTAATTGGTAATACAAATCTACCAAATTTATCTGTTACAAAATCCCATGATGGTCTCAAGTACTTCCCTTTCGGAATCTCAAACTCAATAGGGATTTTAGATAAATATAAGTTTTTTCTATAATCATATTCAGACAGCATGATAACCTCATCTGGATTTTTATCATACACATAATTCTGGTATAACAAACGCTCATTAAAACCAGATTCGAGATTTATATTTACAGTTTTACTCCCATATTTAACCAAACTGCCTAGTTTTAACTCTGGAATTTTCTCATCAAGTAATAGCCTAACACTACAGTTTCTTAAAAAATCTTTATTTCTTCTTATACTAAAAACTATTTTATCAACATCATTTAGTATTGGATTATCTAATGCATATTTTAGGCATGAAACTAATTCTACTGCTTGTTCATCTAATAAATCAACTTCGTATTTAGCCGCAACAAACTTATTTCTCTTAACCTCAAATATATAGCTGCCCTTTTCTAGATTTATAAATGCATAGTATCCATTTCTTTTATTAATACAAAAACTATATGATCCATTACAGCTAATTTGTGCATCTGTTATCGCTCTTTTATTATAATCATCAACTACATAAAAAGACACTGATGCTCTAATAACATTCATTATATTTTAGCCTCACTTCTTCTGATGATGTACAATATCAATAGTAGTAACTTTCTTAGCTGGAACTCTAATTTGAGTAGATTCTATATAAACTGGATCCAAATCAAAAAACACAGATAACTCGTACGGTTCATTAAATACTCTCCATATATTTCCTTTTTCTTCCAGGCTTAGAGGTGGTATCAATAAATTTATAGTTTCATTAGCATTTCTTAAAGATTCTACCATATATTTTGGCGGCAAAACTTTATTATCATTAAACAGCTGAAGTATATATCCTAAAATTAAATGCTCGTCATAAACTTTATTAGATATATCTTGTTTGCTGGATATAGAAATCATATAACAAAGTTTATACTCCGTTGGAGGATTGCTCCTTCTACCATCTCGTAAATCAACAAATGCACCTTTGGGAGTATCTCTTTTTTCTATTATGTCATAAAGATGTAACCCTACAACAAAATCTTTTCTACTCTTAAGATCACATATCCCTATATCATCAGAATTATCTATTAAATTAGGTACAAGATTATCTTTTAGCATATTTATAACTGTTTTTCCAATATCAGAAATAACTTTATAATTCGCCATTTGCCTCACAACCCTAATACTTTTTTACTATTTTGATCCATTAATATCTACACCATATGCATTTGACACTAAACCTGAATATGTTATAAAAACATTATTATCAGGGATTGATATATAAGAAATATCAAACGATTTAGCAAAAAATTCAATCGGAATATATGTGATTCCTTTAAATGTCAATATCGGCACAGAAGTATTCATATTGACATCATTCACATATGCAACGTTTGATCCCCTTGTAAATTCAATCAATTTTTTATCTTTAATAAGTGCCATATTTCCCGTGCCTTCCGTATATTGCACAGACGCCCCTGTAAAATTAATAATATCATTTATAGAAATTAATATATTTTTATCATATACAATTGGTGCCACACTAAGTTTAGCACTTTCATTATAAAAAACAACTTGAGAAGGAACTATAGATTCACTTTTATTTCCATAAGACTCAAACTCCTTAGAAGACTTCTTTAATGAATCATATTCATTGCTAGTATATTTTGTAGATTCCCCAGAAACAAGTTTTGCTAAACTCATATTTATACAGCCTTTAGC
>CAKSGI010000053.1 GCA_934454005.1 uncultured Eubacteriales bacterium
ATGTTATACTCACTTCTTTTCCCTTATACATTCTAAACGCATCATCACTAGATACATTACATACAATATACCAATTAATACCTTTTATTACCTTGCCGATTATACTTTTATTGATATTTGTATCCTTTTTAGCATCTAAAATTGACCTAACATCATTAGGCATAATAGATAAAACATTAGCAAAATCTATTACATTTTCATATCCATCAGGTTTACTCACAAAATATCCAGATGCAGGTGATAATATAGACCCCAATTTAGAATTATACTTATCAATTAAAGAATCTCTTTTACTTTTTAGTTCAGAAATTATACTGCTAAAATCAGTTGATTTTCCAGTAACTATTTGCCGTTCATTCATAAGATATAAGATATTAGACTTATCTTCACTTAAATTATTATAATTAGATACATTCGTGTCAAAAATCATTTTTTGAATTAGCTCTTCTATTCTTTCATCAAGAACAATCGGTGAAGATAAATTTTCCTTTGAATTGCATGTCAGTCTATTTAAATCATAAATTTCTTTTTCTATATTTTGTATTTCTTTTTGAGCATTTGCATCATCGCGACTTTTAAATACTTCGGCAACTAGCCCTCCATTAGAAATTTTCTCTCCATCATCAAGTAAATATGCTAAAACTCCATTGGAGTTGTTTTCTATAAATTCCTCATCTCTGATAACAAAAGACTCAACTTGTATAGAATCGCTTAAAGTTGAATATTTTACAGTTTGAGTTTTTACTCCTGTAAAATTTGAAATATATATTTGATAGCCAACATATACAAGCAATATAAATGCAACTAATATCAATGTTATTTTCCTTTTCATACCTTATGTCACCTAAAACGAATTTAAAATTTTAAAACACTTTTCTAAAGATGTATCGACACTATCATCATTTTCCCTTAATATCCAATTGATTTGTTTATTTCTTTTAAACCAAGTGATTTGTCTTTTAGCATAATGCCTTGTATTTATTTTTATTCTATTAATGCAATCATCAAGCACTATTTTTTTTTCAAAATAAGGAATAAACTCTTTATATCCTATAGCTCCTATTGCAGTTTTACTATAATCAGAATTAATAATATTATAAGCCTCATTAATAAGACCATTTTCTATCATTTTATCGACTCTCTTTTCAATTCTTTTATAGAGAATATCTCTATTAACAAAATCTAATCCAATAAAAGTAGGTCTATAAGGAGAAGGAATAGATCTAGAATTTTTTATTTGTTCAGTCATTGTAAATCCAGTAGTTTCATAAATTTCAATAGCTCTAATTACTTTTCTTTGATTTTTATCATTTTTTAATTTTATAAACGAGTCTTTATCAATTTTTTTGAGTTCTTCCAATAAATATTCTATACCATGTTTTTTTGCTTTTTCATTAAGATTATTCCTTAATGATTCATCTACAATTTCCTTTTGAAATTGAATATTATCAATTAACGAGTCTATATATAAGCCTGTTCCACCACAAACTATAGGAATTTTTCCTCTAGAATATATGTCTTTTATGATTGGATGAGCCATATCAACATAATTAGCAACACTAAAATCTTTAGATATATCTAAAAAATCTATTAAATAATGCGGTATACCCTGCATCTCCTCTTTTGATGGTTTTGCCGAACCAATATTCATTTGTTTATAAATTTGCATAGAATCTGCAGATATAATTTCTCCATCATACTTTTTTGCAAGTTCTATAGAAAGACTCGTTTTGCCAGAAGCTGTAGGTCCAACAATTACAAGAACTGGTATAAATCTATTATCCATAAATTATCACGCCCTACCAAACTGTTTTTCTATTTCCTTCTTAGTAAGTGATATAAATATTGGTCTACCATGAGGACAATGTCTTAGTTCTGGATTCTCTTCAAGTTTTTTTACAAGTGCTAACAATTCTTCAATATTACTCTTATCTCCTGCCTTAATTGCTGCTCTACAAGCTATATTATGGTAAAGCCAATCAACATACTCGATACTAATATTTTCTTTATTATTTAAAAGATATCCTGCCATCTCAATAATAGAATTTGAAATATCATTATATTCTAAATATAATGGTGCACTTCTTGAAATAATTGTTCCAACGCCAAAATCCTCTATATCAAAGCCGGCTTCTTTAAATAAATCTAAGTTAGACAAAACAGCCGAATATTCATTTTTTTCTAAAGTAACAGTTACCGGAGATAACAAATACTGTGAAAAGGATTTTCCTGAATCTTTTTTTAATTTTTCATATATGATTCTTTCATGCGCTGCATGTTTATCTATTAATAATATTTTTTCATTGTTTTTTTCTAAAATCACATATGTACTAAAAGCTTCCCCAATTATATTCAAGGAGTCATGTTCCTCAAATATAGAAATGCCTTCTTCATTTTTATTAGATTTTGATTCTAAATCTTTTGTTTCTTCCTTAGAATTTTTAGCAATTTCAATTTTTTCAATATTTAAAACTTGCTCTACACTTCCTTCTTGTAATGATTCAGGAACAAAATTTGGCAGATTATTCTGTAAAGTATATTCACTTGACACCATTCGAGCTTCATTTTTTAATACTGTTTTTTTATTATAAATATTTTGGTCATTCGACAAATCATTTAGCTTCAAATGAGTATATGAGGTACATCTTTTTGGAATAAAAATATCTGGATCTAAATTCGTATTTTTATTATGGTTAGGCTCCGAAAAAGTATCTTGATTATCATTCACAGTAGGAATTTTTTCTAGCATACAACCTTGATTAAGTTTAGGTTCTAACTCCTTAATATTTTTTACTTTTGCTTTTTTATTAGTATTATCAATCAAAGATATTTCTACTTGATTATCATAGGATTTAATCGCTGTTTTTACTCCATGATAAACCGCATCAAATATAGGTTTTTCATTAGCAAATCTAACTTCTATTTTTGCTGGATGAACATTCACATCTACAACTTCAGATGAAATTTCTATATATATAACACAAGAAGGAAATTTACCAACCATCAAAGAACCTTTATATGCCTGTTCCAATGCAACAGAAGCAGTTTTAGTTTTAACATATCTTCCATTTATAAAAAAGTGTTGCATACTTCTATTTGGTCTTGCTGAATTTGTACTACACGTAAAGCCTCTTACCTTTACATTGTTTAACTCGTATTCAACAGGTATTAAACCTTCACAAAATGATTTTCCGTATACAGAATATATACAAGATTTAATGTTTTCGTCTCCAGGCGTATTTAATTCCTCTTTAGAATTTCTTATAAATTTAAAAGAAATTTCCGGATGAGACAAAGCAATCCTATCTACAATGGCTGCAACTGCATTTGCTTCTGAAACATCTTTTTTTAAAAATTTCATTCTAGCAGGAGTATTATAAAACAAATCTCTTACTATTATTGTCGTTCCTTTAGGACATCCTACATCTTCTATTGATTTCTCTTCAGAACCTTCTATTTTATAGTGAGTCCCCTCTATAGTTTCATCTGTCCTAGTTATCATTTCAACTTTTGAAACTGCAGATATTGATGCTAATGCTTCACCTCTAAAACCTAATGTCATAATTTTATTAAGATCGTTAGAATCTTTCACCTTACTAGTTGCATGCCTTAAAAAAGCTTTAGGAACATCCTCTCTTAGTATTCCTTGACCATTATCTGTAACTCTTATTAATGTGGTTCCTCCATTTTTTATTTCTACTTCTATAGATGTGGATTTTGCATCTATAGAATTTTCTATCAATTCTTTTACAACAGATGACGGCCTTTCTACAACCTCACCCGCAGCTATAAGTTCAGCTACATATTTGTCTAATATATTTATTTTTCCCATTTAAAATCTCCAATAAAAATTCTTTACTAATCTATTATTTTAGATATTTCAAATAATAAGTTCATTGCTTCAATTGGCGTCAGTACATTTATATCAATATTTTTGAGTTTCTTAGAAATTAAATCAGAAACATTTGGAACCAATGAAATTTGTTCATTATCTTGAGAACCATTACTAACTTGATCATTAGTTTTATCATTTTGTTTTCCTGATTCTAATTCATTTAAAATTTCCTTAGCCCTATTAATTACAGAGTTTGGAATTCCTGCAAGTTTAGCAACCTGAATTCCATAACTATCATCAGCGCCACCAGGAACAATCCTTCTTAAAAAAGTAATATCATCTCCACGTTTTTTCACAGCTATATTATAATTTTTAACACCATTAATAGAACTTTCAAGTTTTGTAAGTTCATGGTAATGTGTTGCAAAAAGCGTTTTTGCTCCCAATTTCGATTTATTAGCTACAAATTCTAAAACAGCTCTAGCTATGCTCATTCCATCAAAAGTAGATGTTCCCCTTCCTATTTCATCTAAAATCAAAAAACTATTTTTTGTAGCATTTTTTAAAATATGGGCCACTTCATTCATTTCAACCATAAATGTAGATTGCCCAGATGCTAAATCATCTGAAGCCCCTACTCTTGTAAATATACTATCCACTATACCAATATCTGCAGATGACGCAGGCACAAAACAACCTACTTGCGCCATAAGCACTATTAAAGCAATTTGTCTCATATATGTAGATTTCCCGGCCATATTAGGCCCGGTTATTATATTAACCCTATTTTCATCTCTATCTAATATAACATCATTTGGAACAAATGGTACACCATCTAAAAGCTTTTCAACAACAGGATGCCTTCCATCTTTTATTTCAATTTTTCCATTTAGATTTATATTAGGTCTTACATATTTATTTTTAGTGGAAACCTCAGAGAATGAGCAAATTATGTCTAGTACAGATATTGCTTTTGAGGTTTTTTCAATTCTTACAAGTTCACTAGATACCTTCTGTCGTATACAGTCAAACATTTCATATTCTAACTGTACAACCTTTTCTTTTGCTCCAAGTATTTTACCTTCTAGCTCTTTTAATTCTTGAGTTATATACCTCTCGCAATTCGAAAGAGTCTGTTTTCTTATATAGTTATCTGGTACTTTATCTTTAAAAGAATTCGTAACTTCTAAATAATACCCAAACACTTTATTATATCCGATTTTCAGTTTTGGAATATTTGTTTTATTTCTTTCTCTTGCTTCTATAGATGCTATAAATCCTTTACCGTTTTTCATAATATCGTTTAAATAATCTACTTCTTTATTGAACCCTGGTTTTATCAAACCACCTTCTTTTACAGAAAACGGTGGATCCTCAACAATTGATTTATCTATTATGTCTTCGATATCTTTTAATTCATCGATAGAATTGTAAATTTCTTTTAAAAGTTCTGATTTAGCATTTGGTAATTGATTTTTTATTTCTCTTACACTAAGAATTGTGGAACAAAGTGATCTCAAATCTCTTGCATTAGCAGAACCATATATTACTCTTGTCATAAGTCTATCTAAATCATATACTGATGATAATTTTTCGATTATATTTTTTCTAAGTATTAAATCGTTATTCAATTCTTCTATAGCATTTTGTCTTTTTATTATCTGAGTACAATTTAATAAAGGCATTTCTATCCAATTTCTAATCAACCGTTTTCCCATAGCTGTCTTTGTTTTATCTAACACCCAAAGCAAAGATCCTTTTTTATCTCCACCCATCATAGTTTTTACAAGTTCTAAATTTCTTCTTGTATTAATATCGAGTTTCATAAATTGATTGTCAGAATACAATTCAATTTTATTAATACGCTCTAATCCTTTTTTTTGAGTTTTATTTAAATATTTTAATAAAACTCCAATACTAGAAACCGTTTCTTGCTTATTATTAATCCCTAAATCATTTAAACTTTTTTTATTAAAATGTTTTAGAAGTATTTCTTTACAATTTTCAAAGTCATATTCACTATCTTCAAACATTTCAACACTTGATGATAATTTTTCTGATATAAAATGAGATAAATCTTTTAATAATCCAATATCGCCGCCAATTAAAATCTCTTTTGGCATAAATTTTCCAAGATCATCTTTGATTCTTTCATTCTGTTTGTTCATAGAAATATGAGTTGCATACAATTCGCCAGTAGAAATATCGCAAAAACAAACTCCTGCATTATCATTTAAAATAAATATACTACATATAAAGTTGTTACATGTTTCATCAAGCATACTATTTTCTAAAACTGTTCCAGGAGTTATAATTCTAACAACAGATCTTTTTACAAGCCCCCTTGCAGTACTTGGGTCTTCTACCTGTTCACAAATTGCAACCTTATATCCTTTTGAAACCAATCTAGCTATGTAAGATTCGCTACTATGAAAAGGGACACCACACATCGGTGCCCTTTCTTCTTGACCACACTCTTTTCCAGTTAATGTTAATTCTAATTCTTTAGATGCTATTTTAGCATCTTCATAGAACATTTCATAGAAATCTCCTAATCTAAAAAACAATATAGTATCTTTATGTTCACCTTTAATCTCAAAATACTGTTGCATCATAGGAGATAATTTACTCATTTTTTAACATTCCTTTTCAAAAAATTTTAATTTAATGACAGCCACTACAAGAAGAACAACTCCCTGAACAAGATTCCTCGTAATCTGTAGTTTCAGGATCTTGGCCTTCTGCTGATTGCATAATTATTGCATTTACTCTTTTTAGAACAGAATCCAGTTCTTGTTTAGCCGTGTTATAAGATATCATATTTTCATTTTCCATAATTTTAGAATAAGTTTTTCTTAAATCACTATTTAATTCTTTTAACTTATTTTCGTCTCTCTCTTCTTTAGTTGCTTCATTATTTATAGCCATTCTTTTTAGATTAAATTCCCCAATTAAATTTTGGAGTTCTTTATCTTCATCACTATTTTGCTTAGCTATCTGTAGCTTTAAATATTTATCATCTTTTTGAATCTGTTTTCCTATTTCTCTTGCCAATTTTATAATTTCCATTATGCTTATCCTCCTAATTATATCTAATTATTAATAAGAATTCCTTTTAGAATCCAATTTTTAGCTTTAACTATCTTAACATTTACAAAATTACCAATAAGAGAAGAATCTCCTTCAAATTCTACTATAATATTTCCCTGGGTTCTAGAAGTAAGCTCACCATTAGAATTTTCACCTTCAACCAATACTTTATATGTGCTGTTAACCATAGAAGCACAGCGCTCAGCCGCGACTGTTTCCTGAACTTTTAAAAGCTCCCTAAACCAAGCAGATTTTTCTTCATATGGTACAGGATCTTCCATTTTAGAAGCAGGGGTTCCATTTCTTGGGGAAAAAATAAAAGTAAATAAAGAAGTAAATCCAACTTCTTTTACCAGATTTAAAGTGTCACAAAACTCATTATAAGTTTCCCCGGGAAATCCTACAATGACGTCACTAGTTATAGATATATTTGGAATCTTTTGTTTTACATAATTTATAATAGAAAGGTATTTTTCTATAGTATATTTTCTATTCATTTCTTTTAGCACTCTATTATTTCCTGATTGAAACGGTAAATGCAAATGATTACAAATATGATCGCTTTCTGCCATTGTATCGATCAGTTCTTTTGTAGCATCTTTAGGATGAGATGTCATAAATCTTATCCAATAATCACCTTTTATACTACTAATACTTTTTAGCAAACTAGAAAAATTTATATTTTCGCTTAAATTTTTACCATAAGAGTTTACATTTTGTCCTAATAGCGTAATATCTTTATATCCTGATCTTATCAATGATTTGGCCTCAAGTATTACATCACTAGGTTTGCGGCTTCGTTCTCTTCCCCTAACATATGGAACAATACAATAAGAGCAAAAATTATCACATCCATACATTATAGGTAACCAAGCTTTAAATTTGCCATCTCTCTTAGTTGGGATTCCTTCAGTAATTTTATTATTTTCAATTCCTCTTTCAAAAATACGCTCTTGAGATGTCAATGTATTATATAAAAGTTCAGGAAAATGATGTAAAGAATATGTTCCAAAAACAAGATCTACAAAAGGAAAACTTTTTTTAATTCTTTCTGTAACATGTTCTTGTTCCATCATACAACCGCAAAGAGCTATTATTGTTGAAGGGGAATTCTTTTTAATCGATTTTAAAGCTCCAACATTCCCAAACACTCTATCTTCTGCATGTTCTCTGATAGCACATGTGTTAAATATTATAAAATCCGCTTCATGAGGATCCTCGGTAAAACCATATCCCATAGAAGATAACATACCTTTTAATTTCTCTCCATCAGATACATTTTGCTGACAGCCATAAGTTCTAACAAAAGCCAAAGGTATATCATTTCTAGTTCTTAGAAGCATAATATCAGATACTTTTTTTAAAAATTTCTCTTGGTTATAAATTCCATACTCATTAAGTGAATCTATAGACAAAAATTATTCCTCCAATAAAATCACAATTTATATTATTTTATCATAAAATGTAATTCTATACAAGACTACAACAACTAAAAAACGGACAAATCACTATATTCTTATAGTTTAACTAAAATTTAAAATTAAAGCTAATAATTGAACTTTTAATAGTATCAAATTATTTTTTACTTTTAGAGTATTTTACAAGTTTATTCAAAGAATCTTTACTTATCACATGCTCAATACTACAAGCCTCTTGTTCTGCAATTGCAGGTTCAATTCCGAGTTCTTTTATTAAAAATTCTTTTAAAGTAATATGCATATAATAAACCTCTTTTGCTATTTCTTTACCTTTAGCAGTAAGCGATATATTACAATATTTTTCATGAATAACTAAGCCTAAATCTTTTAATAACATTACCGCCTTATTTACACTTGGTTTAGATAATCTAAGCATAGAAGCTATATCCGTTATTCTAACTATTTGTTTGTCCATTTCAAGTATGTATATAGCCTCCAAATAATCCTCTAAAGATTCTGTAAGTTTTAATTCCAATTAAATCACAACCTATTTTTTATTTTCTTTGTTACATTTATTTAAACACCTAGAACATGATGAACACGAATTTTCATGCTTATTTGCTTTAGAAACCTGCATCCATATCACATAAATAATTATAGATATAGATAATACAGCTATAATTAAATCCATAACATTAATAGTTTTGCCAGAAAAGACATTTAAAACTAGTGTCCCTATTTGATAAACTAAGGATGATGCAATAAAAGCCACAAACAATTGATAAAATATAGCTATAAATGTCCATTTAAAACTAGACATTTCCTTTCTAATTGCAGATAATGCAGCTATACATGGAGTATACAGCAAAACAAATACCATAAAGGCATATGCACTAAGCGGTGTAAAAGTATCATTAAGCATGACTGATAAATTACTATTTGTCCCTGAACTATATAAAACTGCCATAGTACTTACAACCGATTCCTTAGCTACAAGCCCTGTAACAAGTGACACTGATGCTCGCCAATCTCCAAAACCACAAAAAGTAAATGCAGGTGCTACAAATGTTCCTATCATTGCTAAAATACTATCTGAACTATTATCCACCATATTTAAGCTTAAATCAAAGGATTGCAAAAACCATATAACAATAGTAGCTGCTAAGAGAACGGTTCCTGCTTTAGTTAAAAAGTCTTTTATTCTTTCCCAAACATGCATCCATAAACTAGATATGGTTGGTATTCTGTATGGCGGAAGTTCCATAACAAATGGAGCCGGTTCACCTTTTAATAATGTATTTTTAAATAACAAAGCAGATAAAACAGCAACTATTATTCCTAATAAGTATATAGAAAAAATTATCAAGGCTTGGTTTTTCAAAAAGAATGCAGATATAAATAATGCATAAACTGGCATTTTAGCGCTACAAGACATAAATGGTGTTATAAGAATAGTAAGTCTTTTATCCTTCTCACTTTCAAGTGTTCTTGTTCCTAAAACAGCAGGAACAGTACATCCGAATCCCATAAGCATTGGAACAAACGCTCTCCCGGATAATCCTATTTTTCTCAACAATTGATCCATTATAAATGCAGCTCGTGCCATATATCCGCTATCTTCAAGAATTGACAATAATGTAAATAAAATCAAAATCTGAGGTAAAAAAGATATTACAGAACCAACACCCTCTATTATACCGTCAACTACCAAACTCCGTGCCCAATCAGATGTTCCAATAGAAATAAGTGAACTGTTAATAATATTAGCAAACACATCTTTTATTAAGAACTCCGTTTTATCTTTTAAAAAATTTCCTATCGGCCCAAATGTTATGAAAAATACTAACATCATCATGCAAAGGAATAACGGAATAGCAAAAATTTTATTAGTAACCAGTCTATCTACTTTATCCGATGTAGTCATATGTCCTTGTTCGAATTTTTTTTTAACTACTTTAGAACATATATCACAAATATATTTGTATCTTTGGTCAGCAATTATCATTTCTCTATCTAAATATTTAGATACTTGTACCTTATTTTTGTAAAATAATATTTCATTTTCCTGAGACTTTGTAAACTTAAATTTTCTTAACGTTATACTGTCTCCCTCAAATATTTTAACCGCATTAAATCTTTGATTAATATTAGTTTCTATCCCAGTTGAATTTAAAACATGTTCTATGCCTAACAATGCATCATTTACTTCTTTAGAATATGTATTTTTTACTTTTTCAATATAAGTTTTTTGACTATAATCAAGTGCAAATTTCATCAACTTATCAATACCTATACCTTTACTTGCAGATATAGGAACAACAGGAATTCCTATTTCTTTTTCTAACAATTTATAATCTATACAATCTCCCCTTTTTTCTAAAAGATCGATCATATTAAGAGCAATTATCATAGGTTTACCAAGTTCAGCAATTTGAGTGGTAAGATATAAATTTCTTTCTATATTAGTAGCATCTACAATATTAATTATAAGATTAGGATTTTCATCCATTATACAATTCCTTGTAACTACCTCTTCTGGGGAATAAGGTGACAACGAATATATTCCGGGTAAATCCAATATATTTATTTCATTATTAAAAAACTTGGCTTTTCCTTCTTTTTTTTCAACTGTAACACCTGGCCAATTTCCTACGTATTGCTTACTTCCTGTTAACCTATTAAATAAAGTGGTTTTTCCGCAATTGGGGTTTCCTGCTAAAGCTATTCTCAATACTTTGGATTTCAAATTTTTTTTCGTTTTATCCTCAACTAATTTTGACACAATATCACCTCTTTATATTTTACTCCAAGATAATTTCTTTGGCTTCTGATTTTCTAATACTTAATTCGTATCCTCTAACATTTATCTCAATTGGGTCTCCAAATGGTGCAACTTTTCTCATTATTATAGTTGCTCCAGGAGTAATACCCATATCTATTATTCTTCTTCTAAGTGCACCGCATCCACCAATTCTAACAACTACCCCCGATTCATTAATTTTTAAATCATTCACCGATTTCATTTCAAACACCTCACTTACATATACAATCCATAATGTTAGTTTATGTTAACATTATACACCATATTACTAAATTTGTAAACCCAAGCTAACATTTCAACTAGTTAAACCGACACCAATAAATATTGACAAATACCAA
>CAKSGI010000054.1 GCA_934454005.1 uncultured Eubacteriales bacterium
CTTTCTACAAGCGTTCTAATTATACCATTGCCTGTGACAATTTGTCACTTACCACCCATTTGCAAAAGAGGAGCTTTTTAATTAAGAATTTATCTAGTATATTGGTACAACTTTTATAACATTCTTGATTAATATAATACCTTTGCATACTTGGTTCATAAAATGATTTCACCCGATATAATTTATTCTTGACAAGAAATTCAGGTATCTCAAACAACACATTGTTTTGTGCTAACTTTTTTATTTGATCTTTAGTAATCAAATAAAATGATTTTGGAAAAGAATAATATTTATGCAAATTTACAACATCATACCCTTTTGATGTGTGACCAACTACCCCACTTTTAATACCTCTAACATCAATATACGTTTTTTTACAATATTTACATTTACATGCATGAACTTCTCCAAATCCTTTAAAAAAAGAGCTTAAATCAAGCTTAGAATTTTCTTGTATTTGATGAACCGGACAATATATCATTAGTAACAACTCCTTAATTAATCAATTTTTATATGGTTCATTTAATGTTTATATTTTTCTTTGTTATTTTAACCAATACGATTCGATGAATTTCTTACCTCATCGTTATGTTATATTAAAGCATTATTACAAAGAAAAAATTATTATTATAAATAAACTAAATTATTTGATTCTTAATAAAAACTGAACCATTGATAATTCTTCCGAACTAACATGCATAACTATTATAACGCTTTCACCCTTTATTTAATAGGTTTAAACTGTTGCCTTTTGTTACTAACATATTTTTAACAATAACAAAAAAATAATAATTATAAAAGAGGGCACAATCACTTCATACCCTCTCTATTAACCTAATAGGCAACTAAGACAATCATCTATATCATCCCATAAATTAGTAAGCTCAATGTCATCACTTTTTGGTCTTATTACCTTTTCTTTATTAACCTTTACTAAAATAGGAACTTTAATAGCATTTCCAGTAATAACCGCTTCACCTTGTCCTAAGCTAGGAATCATTTGAAATGAAAATTTATCTAATGTAGGCATTGTATTAATCAACATATTCAGATCATTATCATTTACTAACCTATGAATGATATAGTTATGTATTTGAGACATTATTGTTGGTGAAATATCTGAAGGTCTTTGACTTGCTATAGTCATAAAAAAGCCAAATTTTCTTCCTTCTTTAATTATCTCTTCAAACAATCCAAGTCTGTAATCTTGCCAGTCATCACTATTCCTTCGGATTTGTCCATTTAAAATATTATGTGCTTCATCTATTATTAAATGTCTAGTTTTTGTAACTTTCTTACATGAGGTCACATATTCTTTATGTTCATCATAAATCATTTTGGAAAATAACATTGGAATAAGTCGAGTTGTTTCTTGATTTGCATCCACTAACGAAATAATATTCATAAAAGCATATAAACCATTTATATCATCCTTCAATTCAATTACTTTTTCTAATGAATTTAATGAATTTTCAATTCTTTTAAACAAAGGATTGATATATTCTAAATTAGTTGATTTCCAAGCAGATACATAAATCCTTTGAAAAGCTAAAAAATATTTTAACTTTTCAAATTCAGAAGAGTTTTCAAATATAGATATAAGTTCATCTTCAATTTCATTAATCCTTAATTCTTTAATACCATATCGTGATAATTGTTCACCCTCAATATATCCATTTTCAACTTTTAAAGTACCATAAACAGTATAAAAATGCAGTTTTTTTAATTTACTTAACAAATCTGAATTTACATTCATTTTTTCAGCTACTTCTAACCAATCATTTAAGCTTGTAGCATTAACAGATTTATGACTTACAATAATCCTTTTCAATAAACCGATTTCCATTTGACCAAATGTAGTAGCCGAATTCTTAATTTTTTCATTATATGTTCTCATGGCATTTCGTAAGAAAGGAACTTGGGTACCAGGCTTAGCATCAAATAAGATAGATAAAATGTCTGCATCTAAAATATAATCTTTTAAAATTGGAAGTTTCTGCCCACCATTTTTCTTCCCAGTATTGATTGCAAAAACTTTTTTAAATTCATCGCTTAAAGAAAATTGATTCTCTTGAGTATATTCACCATTAAAATCTATAACAAAAAACTGTGAATGTATTTTCATATTTTCAGCATATTTTGTTTGAAATAATTCTTTATATAGTTTATGTAAAGTATTTGATTTACCACTACCAGTATTACCAAATATTCCAATATGTGATGCAAAAAAACGGTTTACTGGTATATTGATATCATATTCTTCTAAAATTGATTTACCGATATTAATAGTTAATTCATTTTTATAAATACCATATATAAGATTTAATTCGTCCTTTGTTGTTAAGGTTACTACATTACCAATCATCGGTACATATTTACTAGTAACATGAAAATTATTGTTTTCTATTACACCTTTTACCTTTAAACTTATTATACGTTTAATACTGTTTTTCGAAAACGTATTATCAAATTCATGGTTACTAACATCGTTTTGCAAATCGATTATTTTTTCAGAAAAAACGGTGGCGACAATTTTGACATCATTTTGGTTAATAGTTAAATAAGCACCAACTTTGGGTCCTGTTAAAATATCTCCATACCAAATATAATCTGAATCATTCGTTTCATTATACATTCCAACTTTAGATAAGTTACCATCTACTTCAATGATAACGCCAACCTTTTTACTCCGGTTCATACACAGCCTCCGAGCCTAAAAAGTCTATCAAAACTTCTAATGTAAATTCTCTTAACTGTTTATCGCCTACTGAAAAATTGTTTGGAGATATTAAATATAAATTAGATGGAATAATCTTTAAACCTAAGTTATCTTTAATAGTGCTTAAAGCTTCTTCAGAATAAGCAAATACTATAACCATTAACTCATTATTCTTTAAAGCTCTTTTTACCATTTTTGCAATATGTTTATCTTGAAATGAAAATCCAATAACAAGTAAGACAGATTGAGGCTTATCTAGTTCCAGTTGAAAAATTCGCAACATTTCATGAAAATGATTGTTCATGAATGTTGCCTCAGCTTCTACACCCGTAGGAGGAACTTTGACAAAATCTTGTTGGATTGTATTACAAACCTCAATATTTTCATCTTTTTTTACCCAATTTATAGATCCATGTGGTTTTAGCAAATTAATCACCGTTAATTCATCCGTATAATTATCATTAAGTCCACGATAAGAGACAGCTCTATTGTAATTAGACCCATCTAAATATTTATGAAAATAGCCATTTGTGCCATCATTAAATATGAAATTATTCGTCTGAAGCAGTTTATCAATTGCATTCTCAATAAATAAATCATAATTCGTTGTAAATATGTTAACAGATTTTGGCACTGTCCTTGAATTAGACTCATCTATAAGGGCTAAAACTTTAGCAAAAAATTTAGTATATGTATCAGCAACTCGACCTGTTTTCTCATCAAAACTACCATAGATTAGTGATTCCATGACATCTTTAACATTTTGCAACAAATCTTCATTTTGTTCTTGAAGATTTGTTCCTTTACAATCCTTCATTAATTTAATTGCTGGATACGAAGTCCCTGATCCTATCAAAACATTAAGTCTTTTTGTGATCATTAATTTTCTTAAGCTTTCAAGAATTTTTAAATTACATTTAATAATAATCAACTCCTGTCTTTTAACGATTTTAATTCCTTAACAACTTCATATTTGATCCCAGTATCAATCACTTCAAAGTGTTTTCTACCACAAAGAATCTTTTTCTTCTCAGACCCTTTAAGATCATTAATATTCTCTGTACCCTTAGTTTCAGCTACAAAATACAATTTTTCTCCTTCAAACGTGTTTAATACAACCGCCCAATCCGGATTATAGTTTCCGATTGGTGTATCAATCTTGAATCGACTAGGTAATTTTGCATAAAGAAGAACATCATCATCATTTTCTGCGTCTATCGCAAATTCTCGTTCAATTTCTGAATCATAAATGACATGATCATAGATATTTTTATCTGAAGATACATCTAATACATTTCGATCCTTATATCCATACAATTCTTCATCATTGAATATAAAATCTTGTTCGTAATAGTCATCCACTTTTTCGTATTTAATACCTTCAGTTAAGTTTTCTTTCTTAACTGACAACAATATTTTTGATACTTGTTTGATCCATTCTTCTGGATTCTCATAGAACTCTTTTAATCTACCTGACTTAGATACAATCTCAATAATTGTCTTTCTTAATAAGTCTGTTGAATCTTGTAGTCTACGAATAAAATCCGGATATGTCATTGTATCAAATTCATATACGGCACCTAGTTCTCTTACTTGATGTCCAACATCTTTTACACCTTGTTTTGTAATGTCTAGATTTGTGATTTGAGCATCAATCTTATCCGGACGAATACGAGGCATATTTTGAATTTGTTCAATAGCTTCTCTTTTAAATTTATCCATATCCATATTGATTGTATAAACAGTCTTCTGTTTGATTTTATTCCATAAAGATACAAACTCAGGAGATAATTGAACCTCTTTATTTAATTTAACAGCCACTTTTGTAGAAGCATCCTTAATCTCAATTTCTCTAGAAAGATTATCAATACGCTTCATTACTTTTGAAGTAAATGATTCATATTGTTCCTGTAACATAAACTTATCATTATGCTTATCCTGATGATATTTATTTGTTATTTTACCCTTAGAAGTCATATACTCATTCTTTACTAAGTAATTATAAATTTCCTCAGACTGTTTCTGCGACAATTCTACTAATGTGCCATCATACTGTTTTACAGCAATACCAGTAAAACTAATTGGTTCAATAACACCGAATTTAAAGTTATCATTTTCAAGCTCTTTTTGAAGTGTACTCGCAAAATCTTTATAAGATTCATTCGCAATAACACTCAATGTATTAAACTTAGAATCTAATACACGCTCTCCATTTTGATTAACACAAATACGTAAACCACGACCTATCTTTTGACGCTTTGTCATAGTGTCCTTAGTTTCTACTAAAGTACATACCTGGAATACATTCGGATTATCCCAACCTTCTTTTAATGCGGAGTGAGAGAAAATGAAACGAATTGGTTCATCAAAAGATAATAAGCGCTCTTTATCTTTCATAATCAATTGATAAGTAGTTTCATCATCATTTGTAGTTCCACTTGAATTTTTAACTCTTCCCTTACCATCCTGTGCAAAATATCCGTCATGCACATCACTGGCATCTAAAGAAATATACTCACCATATTTTTCACGTAATATTCTATATTTAGGCATTTGAATCAACTTAGTATATTCTTCTTCAAACCAACGTTGATAATCCCCTTTTTCATCTTCTCTAGAATAATCACGATATTTACTAACTTCGTCAATAAAGAATAAACTTAGTACTTTAATACCTTGCTTAATATATGATGTTTCTTTATTTAAATGCATTTCAATCGTTTGACGAATCTGTGCTCGTTTTAAAGCTGTTTCATCTACATTTCCAATGATTTCTCCAACATATAATCTTTCACCATTTGAAAAATCAACATATTCATCGCCTGTATTACATGAAATATTATCAATAATAAAGCCATTATCCTTGTAATAATCAACTTCATTTGATAATTCCCACAAATCATCTCTTGTTTTAGCTGTAATAGTTTTCTTGTCTATTACACCCGTTTTTTTGTTATTAACATAAATTTCTAAACGACAAGTAAAAACATTCTTTAAAGAAACACTAACCAATCTAACATAAGGCTTGGTACTCGCTTCATTACTCGTTATAGAAGCAACCTCAATATGTTTAACAAGATTTTCCTGGTATGCATCCACTGGAGTTAAACGATACATTAAATCATACATTTCCTTATGTGTAGCTGAATAACGCAGCGTACATAAAGGATTCAATGAAGCAATAGCTTCCTTTGATTTTTTAGTACCATCAACAGACTGTGGTTCATCAATAATTACAATTGGATTTGTACCCGCAATCAAATCAATCGGTTTATTTCCATTTAATTTATCACTCGTTCTATGAATCAAGTTAGCCTTTGTTTCCTTAGTGGGATCCGTAAAGCTCTTTCTAAACGCATCAATATTAATAATCATGATTTCAATATTAGTGCTCGTCGCAAACTCTCTGATTCTTTCCAAATGATTAGAATCATAGACAAAGTAGTTATAAACAACATTGTCATACTTTTCCATAAAATGCTCTTTTGTAGCATTTAAAGAACTATTTACACCTTCCTTAATCGCAATACTAGGAACTACAATAATAAACTTAGTAAATCCATAGCGTTTATTAAGTTCTAAAATTGTTTTTGTATAAACATACGTTTTACCAGTACCCGTTTCCATTTCAATAGTAAAGTTTCTCTTTTGAAGATCCTTTGCCATTTGAATATCATTACGCTCCTGGATGTTTTGTACATTATCAAGCATAGTAAAATCATCAATAGACAACTTGTTTGAATGTCCAATAAAATAATCTACACCCTCAGTATCAAAATTCAATTTATTGTGATTATCTACTTCAATAGTAAATAATGAATCTTTAACTTCACAACCATCAAATATATCACATATCGCATTTACTGCATCTGTTTGATATGGTTGATCAACAAACTTTAATTTCATCCGACCAACTCCTTTCTCTAAATACATTTAATATCTTCTACACCACATTGTTTTAAATTATAAGTTGCATTTATTTTTTCATTATCATCCCTAAATCCAGCTTCATTAAAGATAACTGTTTTCGGAGATAATTCACCAATAGCTTTTACATCCTCTGAAGTAATACTATCTTCTAAACACACAATCATGTAACGCTTACCAACACGATACATTGTTTTGCCATTTATATTAATTTCTTCAACCTGTTTATCAAACACGCCATATTTAAGCATGATTTCATAAAGAATATCTTCTTTACTTCTATCTTCCTTAAACACTTCACCTAAACGCATAGCAAGCTCTTTTTCATCGAGTTTCATATTAGGATCCCACTCGTTTACATTCGTTGAATCTAATTTAAATACCTTAAATCCAATATCAGTTGTAAACTGCTCTTCAGATCCAAACAATCCATCAGAAGGATTTTCCTTTTCCCATTCAGACTTAATTTGTTCACCAGCTCGACGAATACGCTCTTCACCAATATCACAAATATTCTTATATCCAGCCTTATAAGCTTCTGATTTTTCATTACATAACTCTGGTAATTGAATCATTATAAACTTACGATTACCTCCATCTTCTGCATTCAACTTCATTACTGCATGAGCTGTAGTAGCTGATCCAGAAAAGAAATCTAATATAAAAGATTCCTTATCATCATATGTAATCATTTTAAGCATTCTAACTATTAGCTCAATTGGCTTAGGGGTATCAAATGACGGACCGTTCATCAATGCCTTCAATTTTGTAGTTGCTGTAGATGTTAAACCCGCATCATCCCACCATGTAGTTACAGTTCTTCTTGTTTTCATTGCATCAGATTTGTAATATTTCTGATATAAGCTATTTCCTCTTTTAACGACATAACCATTCTTATATTTTTCAGTCATTGTTTCCTTAGAAAAACGCCAATAGTTTGCTATTCCTAAAAATTCATAAAATGGATTCCCTTTTTTTTCTCCTCCAGGCCCGTCAACAGGAACCAATCGATATTCACCTTTACCATCATTATCATCATAATTAAAATTATCTAAAACTGGATCAACACCAATTAATTTTCTATTTTTCTCTATTACAGTAATGTTCTTTGCATAAAAAGCAATGAAATTATGATTAGATGAAACAATTTTATCATTAGAAATAGATGCTCTAGATTTATGGCATATAGTAGCTATTCTATTTGATTCACCAAATATTTCGTTACATATATTCTCTAAATTTACTATTTCGTGATCATCAATTGAAATGAAAATAACCCCGTCATCTGACAACAGATTTTTTGCTAGAAGTAATCGTGGATACATCATATTCAACCAATCAGTATGAAATCTTCCATTACTTTCTGGATTAGATGAAGATACTTGATTAGTTTGTGTTTTATAATTTTCTATCGAATTAGAAAAGCTATCATTATACACAAAATCATTTCCTGTATTGTAAGGCGGATCAATATAAATCATTTTTATTTTTCCGTAATACGTTTTTTGAAGTTGCTTTAAAACTTCAAGGTTGTCACCTTCAATATATAGATTTTCAGTATCATCCCAATTTTTTGATTTGTTCTTACAAGGTATTAGAGTTGCTGAAGATGGTGTTTGAGCATTTTTAATAGATTGGTATTTACCATTCCAAGTAAATTGATAATGCTCTTGCCCCCCCCCGAAAATTTCAGAGCCTAGAAGAGATTTAAGAATATCATAATTAACTACACCTTCCTGTACGGCTTCCGGAAACAAATTTTTTAACTTTTCAACATTCTTTTTCTCAAGGTTTAAACTACAATCACTTATTTTTTCCATTCAATCTACTCCTATATACACTTCACATCTTCTACGCCACATTTTTCAAGATTATAAACAGCATTGATTTTATCGTTATCATTATTGAATCCTGCTTCATTAAAAATCACTGTTTTAGGAAATAATTCACCAATGGCTTTTACATCTTCTGAAGTAATACTATCTTCTAAACATACAATCATATAACGCTTACCTACGCGATACATTGTTTTTCCATTTACATTGATTTCTTCAACCTGTTTATCAAATACACCGTATTTAAGCATGATTTCATAAAGAATATCTTCTTTACTTCTACCTTCTTTAAACACTTCACCTAAGCGCATAGCAAGCTCTTTTTCATCAAGCTTCATATTAGGATCCCACTCATTTACATTTGTTGAATCCAATTTAAACACCTTAAATCCAATATCTGTTGTAAACTCTTGATCAGGCCCAAACAATCCATCAGATGGATGTTCTTTCTCCCATTCAGCCTTAATCTGTTCACCAGAACGACGAATACGTTCTTCTCCAATTTCGCAAATGTTCTTATATCCGGATTTAAAAGCTTCCGTTTTCTCATCACACAATTCAGGAAATTGAACCATTATAAATTTACGATTACCTCCATCTTCAGCATTTAACTTCATTATTGCATGAGCTGTAGTTGCAGAGCCAGAAAAAAAATCCAAAATAATATCTCTTTCAGATGTATATAATTGTAAACATCTTTTAATCAAGTTGACAGGCTTTGGATAATCAAAATACGCTTTACCTTCAAATATTTTTTTTAAATTCTGTGATGCCTCTTGTGAGTGACCAACCTCAGTATATTTCCAGATTGTCATTGGTGTCATTCCCTGTTTAACCTCCGAGGCAAATTTTTTGACCGCTGGAACATTATTCCCATTTTTTCCAAACCATATTCGATTTTCCTTTATTAACTCGTCAAATTTATCTTTTGTATATAGCCAACATCTACCTGAAGAAGGTGTTACCACCCGTCCACTAGGTAAAGTTAAAGGATAAACTCTTTCTGCTACGGCTGGCCCAACAGTTGAATCTGCGGCTTTCCATGGTCCACGAAAATCATTATCTGGATTTTTATATCTTTCTAATGCTTCGCCAGTCTTTGGTAATCCCTTGCAATAAGCAGCATTAATATTTTTTGCATAACACAAAATATAGTCATGACACTCCGAAAAATGCTTTTTCAAATTCACAGGAGAGTAAGCACGTTCCCATATTACCTGAGAAATAAAATTTAATTCTCCAAATACTTCATTGCATAATTCTTTCAAATTCATTTGTTCGTTATCATCTATGCTAATAAAAATAACACCATCTTCACTTAATAAATTCCTTGCTAAAATCAATCTTGGATACATCATATTTAACCAGTCGGTATGAAATCTGCCATTACTTTCAGGATTAGAAGAAGATGTCTGATTAGTTTGTTCTTTATAATTTTCTATGCTATTACTAAAATCATCATGATATACAAAATCATTGCCTGTATTATAAGGTGGATCAATATAAATCATTTTTATCTTTCCATAATAGGTTTTTTGAAGTTGTTTTAACACTTCTAAATTATCACCTTCAATATAAAGATTTTCTGTAGTATCCCATTTTTTTGATTTTGGTTCACCTTTACTATTTTTTTCGTCTTTACATGGTCTTAATGTCGCAGATGAAGGTGTTTGCGCTAATTTAATCGCTTTAGCTTTACCATTCCAAGTAAATTGATACTTTTCTCTTGAATCATCTACTTCATCACCAAGCATAGCACGTAACATGTCAAAATTAATTTTTCCTTCTTCAACTGCTTCAGGAAACAATTCTTTAATTCTTTGAATGTTCTGCTTTTCTAAGTTTAAACTTAATCCATCCATCTTATCCATTTGTAGTTTCTCCCTTTAATTTTTTTATTAATTTCTTATATTTCATTTCTTCATCATATATCTGATCATCAATATCCATCTTCTCTGATTTCATTGAAGCTCTTTTATACTGTTCTTTTAAGTTGTTTATGTTTGCTTGTATTGCCTGGTATTCCTTGATAATTGATTTATAATCAAAATTAGCCGTTGGATATACCTTAATCAAATTCAATACACCAATTTTATAGACTATTTGTACAATTTTTGTGTAGTAATCTTTTAAATTTGATGCTGTTATTTGACTTAGATTCAAATAATTCATTGAATCCGTATTTATCTCTTGTACAACATTATCTTCCAATACCGTTTTAGTTTGATCAATTTTACTAATTCTTTTTGGAGCTACACTGATCCATTCTTTATCTGTATGTTCCATCAATAATATTGTTGGTTCTGGAAATGCAGCATGCAATTGACTTGTTAAATCGGTTAATTGATCATTCTTCTTTAATGTAATTTGCAATACATAAATAGCTTGATAACTATAATCATCATCTCTATACGCTCTATAATGAATTGTTTGTTCATTTAATAAGCTTACAAGATAAATCGAAGCCACATGACTTTCTATCAATTTCTTATTTTCTGGTGTAGGCTGTAATTGTTCAACCAATGTTTTTACTGGTACTCTTTGTTTATCAAGAGTCGGTATATGTAACGCTTCTAATACACTCATGATTCCACCACCAAAAATGATACCAATTCAAAATCATTTAATCCACTTACTGTATTGTCTAATAAAGTTGCCTGCCCTAATTGGAATAAAGATTGAATTC
>CAKSGI010000055.1 GCA_934454005.1 uncultured Eubacteriales bacterium
TTATATAATAATATAAGGATGGTAATTATGGACATAGGGGTATCAACTGCATGTTTATATCCAAATATAACAGAAAATTCTTTTCAAAAATTAATAAATATAGGGTTCAAAACATTTGAAATATTTTTAAATAGTCCAAGCGAACTCGAAAATGATTTTATAATAAAGTTAAAAAATATGGCGGATAATAATAATTGTAAAATAAAATCTATTCATCCATTTTCTTCTGGAATGGAACCACTTTTGCTTTTTTCTAATTATTATAGAAGGTTTAAAGATGGGTTAAAATTTTATGAAAAGTACTTTTACTGCGCAGAAAAATTAGGAGCAAAAATTTTAGTTTTGCACGGCGGAAAAAATAATAGAAAAGACGGAATATCATCAGATGAATACTTTGAAAGGTTTCTTAAACTTGCAGATTTAGGAGAAAAATATGGTATAATATTGGCACACGAAAATGTTAATCAATATATCTGCCAGCACATTGACTTTATTTTAAAAATGAATGCTGCTTTAGATAACAAAGTAAAATATGTATTTGATATAAAGCAATCAATAAGGGCAGGGCATGACCCAATAGAGATGTGTAAAGCTATGGGCAAAAATATCGTTCATGTTCATATAAATGATAATTCTAATTTACATGACTGTTTATTGCCAGGAGCAGGCACCATGAATTATAATAAAATAAAGAATTTATTAGATAGTTTTAATTATAATGGTGACATAATAATTGAGGTTTATAGAAATAATTTTAAAAACCTAAATGAAATTAAGAAGTCAGAAAAATTTTTAAACACAATCTTTAATTAAAAATATATTTGTAATTTTGTGAAAAATTTTTTGTAATACATGGGGTGAAAATATGAGGTGTCCTTATTGTGGATTTGAAGAAAGCAAAGTTATTGACTCTCGTCCAGCAGACGATGGTGAAAAAATTAGAAGAAGAAGAGAATGTATTGGTTGTGCTAAAAGATTTACAACTTATGAAATTATCGAAACCATACCCATAGTTATTATAAAAAAAGATAAATCTAGAGAAGCATTTGATAGAGATAAACTTTTTGCAGGTCTTTTAAGAGCATGCGAAAAAAGGCCGATATCAACTGATGATCTGGAAAAGGTAGTAGATGATATTGAATCAAAATTACAAAGCTCATTGGATAGAGAAGTACCATCTTACCTAATAGGAGAATATGCAATGGAATCACTAAAAGAACTAGATGAAGTTGCATATGTAAGATTTGCATCAGTATATAGACAGTTTAAGGATATAAATACTTTTATGCAGGAATTAAGCAAGCTTTTAGAAGAACAAGATAATTTATAATACTTTACAACCAAAAATATTTTAGGACAAATAAAAATCCCTCCTTAAATCGTATATTTTAATTATACTAATTATTTAAGGGGGGCAGGTTATTATATAAATAAAATTTATTAAATACTTTACATTCTATTCTTAGTATTTTATTATTCTAAATTTCCCAATTAATGGGAGTTCTTTTGCTTTTCCTCTTAACACATTAATAATTCCTAAAATACAAAAAGATATTACTATCCCTTGTAAAATAAGACAAACGACCTCTACCCAATACAACACTTGTGCTAGGTTATAATTGTTATGCATATGACAATTCAGACTAAAAATTGTTATTGCTGCTATCATAATAATAACATTAAATATCATGTAAAAAATAAAAAGTATTATACCTTGGTTTACATGAAATCTAACAAATTTGGATTTTGGATTTGATATAAATGGAATTATAAATAAAATTCCTAAATAAGAAAATACTGATATTCCTATATTTTTAATAATATCACTTTGACTAAATTCGTAAGTATGATCTGAAGGATTATAAGCAAAATTCGATGTACTGTTATTAGGCTGTTGCATTTGTTCTTGATTATTTACAGGTGCTCCACAGTTCGGGCAAAATCTTTTTACTACGTAGATTTCCTTGCCACATCTATTACAAGTCATATGAAAGTCAACTCCCTTTTAAGAATTAATGTTCAATACAATATCCCACATTGCTAAATTTAAACACCTATAATTGTAATATGATAAAATCATACAAAACAATAATAAATATATATTAATTTTTTATAAAAAACTAAATTGCCTCAAATTGTGTACACAGTACGATTTGAGACAATTACAAAACTTGTGAATTTGTATTTAACTTTAACGATTAACTGCATCTTTAAATACTTTACCAGCCTTAAAAGCAGGTACATTGGATGCAGGAATTTTTATTGCCTCATTTGTTCTTGGATCACGTCCAGTTCTTTCATTTCTGTGTCTAAGTTCAAATGTTCCAAATCCTACTAATTGAACTTTTTCAGCTTTAGCAACAGACTCCATAATAGAATCTATAAAAGCTCCTACTGCTTTCTCTGCATCTTTTTTTGTTAAACCACTTTTTTCTGCAATTGCTGCAACTAATTCTGTTTTATTCATTTTGTATTCCTCCAATTTTAATAATATATATTTATCCAGCTTATGCTGGTTTAAAACTATTTTTTAGATTCAATCCATATAGAATCTAGATTTTTATCGGATAATCTAGAAACATCTAGACCCATTTCATCAACAATTTTTTCAAATTTTGTAAACCTTTTAATAAATTTATCACACGATTTTGTAAGAGCATAATCAGGGTCTATTTTTAAAATTCTCGAGACATTCACAACAGAAAACAATAAATCTCCAATTTCTTCAAAACAATTATCAACAGAATTTTCACCTATAGCTTCAGATAATTCCTGATATTCTTCAATTATTTTCTCCATAGCCTCATTTACATCTTTAAAATCTAATCCTATTTTTGAAGCCTTTTGCTGGATTTTTTTACTTCTCATAAGTGGAGGTAAGGCTTTTGATATACTATTCATAACCTCACTTTGATTTTTTTGAGATTTTGTCTTCATCTTTATTTTATCCCAATTTTGCAAAACTTCTTCACTAGAACTCAATTTCAAGTCTGAGAATATATGGGGATGCCTTATAACTAATTTTTTACATATCCCATCAACAACATCAGAAAAATTAAAATTTTTCAATTCTTCCTCCATTTTAGAGTGAAATACAACTTGTAAAAGTACATCTCCTAACTCTTCTTTTAAAAGCTCTGGATTATTAGTGTCTATAGCTTCTATAGCCTCGTATGTTTCCTCAATAAAATTAGATCTAATGCTTTTATGAGTTTGTTCTTTATCCCAAGGACATCCTTTGGGAGATCTTAAAATATCCATAATTTTAACTAAATCTGATATTTCATATTTATCTTTAAACTCAAAATCCATTTTTCAACCTTCTAATGATTTTTTCGCTATTTATATCCAGCTTTGTCTATTTTACCTTATAAGTCTCAATTTTTCAAGTGTTTTTACAAATTTTTCACCTTTTGGCATCATTTTTACATCATCAGCCGTTAGTGCCCTAAGTAAAAACAACGCAATCACATATACAAACACCGCTATAATTATAGCAATAAGGGTAGCCACCTTATCCTTTACTATATGCACTAATAGACCATAAGAAACATAGGCTGAAACAGCGCAAAATGTTCCTGCTAAAAGCGGCTTTATAAGTACAGATACTAGATTAAATTTTATTTTGGTCTCCTTTGATAAATAATACAACGAAGCAACAGTTACAAAACCATAGCAAAAGATGGTTCCTGCTCCAGCACCTTGAATATTTATTTGAGGTATCCCCACTAAGACGTAATTAAGAAAAATTTTCATTATTACACCTATACTTAATAATTTTACTGGTAAATCCACTCTACCTACAGCCTGAAGCATACTACAAATCGGTGTACTGGTAGAAGCAAATATTCCTCCAACTCCCAATAGTACTAACACGCTCGCAGAAATGATTACCTCACTACCTGTTTTTCCACCTCCATAAATTAAGTTCATTATAGGATATGATAGCGCTACCATGCCAAGACCTGCAGGAATCGTGATTAAAGTTGTAAGCTTTAAAACTACCTCTATATTTTTCTTTAAAATTCTTTTGCTGCCACTTGCCCATGCCGCAGTAACAGATGGCAATGCACTTATCCCAAAGGCTTGTGTTACTGCGGGAATAAGCATCATAATAGTTGAGGCAAAAGAAAAGCATCCATACAAATATGTATGTGTACGATCTCCTTCACTTCCGTTTCTTATGTTTTCATCTATTAAATTTCCGTATTCTGAAATCAATATTTGAGCATTATGGGGACTTTTCATTATATTAGCTATTCTATCCTGAATAAGCGTAACGTCTATAAACGTAGCTAAATTCATTATTACTGCTCCCAACCCAACTGGAAGTGCAATACTCGCTATTTTTTTTAATGTACGTTTATAAGAAATAGATTTCGGCGCCTCTTTTAATTGTTTTTTTGTTATCCCATCGCCCTTCATCCTAAATCTAATAACTAAATAGATAAATCCTAAAACAGCACCTATAGGAATGGCCAATATCGCCCCAGCTGCAGCAAAAGGTGCTATAGCTAATAGTGCTTTTTCTTCCGTATCGCATTCTTTTCCAAATACTATCCCTGTGGAATGAAACTGATTAATTCCATACATAACAATCCCATAAGCTAGCGATAAACCCAATACAAATTTTATAAGGGATTCTATAAATTCAGATATAGCTGTTGGCATCATATCCCTCAGACCTTCATAGTACCCTCTATATATAGACATCAAACAAGCAAATATTATAGTTGGTGCTAAAGCATACATAGTATATTTGCTTTCTGGCGTTTTTATAATATTAGTCGTATAAAAGGGAATAGCCAAAATCATTATTAAAAAAGCTGTTGTTCCGGTTAGTAAAAATAAAGGTATTGAAATTCTGTGAGTCTTTCTTACATCTCTAAATCTACCCTTTACCATATTTTCTGATACTAGCTTTGATATAGCAATTGGAAAACCAGCTGTTGCAAGCGCATATAATGGTGAATAAAGTTCGTATGCAGTTCCATAATAGCCCATCCCAACTCCGCCTATTAATCTGCCAAGAGGAATTTTAAAAAGCGCACCCAAAACTTTACCTAGAGCCATACTAATTGTTAGTATCATTGCGCCTTTAACGAATGATTGCTTCCCAATAGATTTTTCTTTTTTTTTCAATATCTCACCCCTCAAATAAAAAACACAATCATATTTAAATATATTATACCAAATACTATCATATGTCCAGATAAATAATCAAAACAATATTAAAAAATTTCCTTTTAGCAAAATACTTTTATGCCAAAAGGAATTTATACCATTATTTAAAATAAGAGCGAAGTTGAGTATACATATCATCCACTATCCGCTTAAATATTGGGCCACAACTTTCGCCTCCTCCAACGCCATCTTCTGCAAGAACAACAATAGAATACTTGGGATTATCAACTGGATAAAATCCAGCATACCATGCTTGTATAACTGATTTTCCATCTTTATTTAATATCCCGGTCTCCGCTGTTGCCGTTTTTGCTGCTGCGGAAACATTTTCTGGCTTCCCTTTTATACTAGTTCCCGACTCAACCGATTGTAACATAGCCTTTTTCAAAATTATAGCGGTTTTATCTGATATAACTTTCGAAATTTTATCATCCTGCATTTTTTTTACAAATTTAAGGTCTTCATCCACTAATCCCTCGACTAATTTAGGAATCCGATATTCACCAGATGAAGCAATTGAATTAATCAATCCCGATATCTGTATTGGTGTTGCAAGTAATTCACCTTGTCCAAAGGAGAAATTTGCCATCGACATTTTATCATATAAACTAGATGGTTTTGGAATATTTCCTGCCTCAGATATTATACCAGGAGACAATTCTATTTCCTCTCCAAACCCAAACCTCTTAGATAAATCTACCATATCTTTTGGAAGTAACGGTTTTGAAATATTTACAAAATATCCATTGCAAGAGCATGCAATAGCATCGTACAAATTTACTTTTCCATGATTGTTTCCATTATAACAACTAAAGTTTCTTCCATCTACATTTATATTGCCTTTGCAATCGTAAATCTGTTGAGGATCTAACCCATGTTCAAGTGCTGCAGAAGCCGTTACAAGCTTAAAAATTGATCCAACATTATATGGAATTAGTGCTCTATTAACTAGAGGAGAATCATTCGATTTAATCGCCTCCCCTAAATCATTTTGAGAAAAATCAGGCATACTTACAAGCGCCCTTATTTTACACGTTGGAACCTCTGTTACAATAATTGCTCCCTTTTTCAACCCTTTTCTAGCAGCCCTTTGTGCTATTTCTTGTATTTGGGAATCAATTGTTAAAACTACTCCCTTAGAATTCATATAAGAACTATCTGTAATTTCTTTTTTATCTCCTTGTAAAATATTATTCACAGCGTCAACTTTGTATTTGACCTTTATGCCTACACCTGTATCTGATAAGTATTCATCATAAGATTTTTCGATTCCATATATACCTTTTTTAGATTCATCAATATATCCGATTATATGCGGAGCTAATTGATAATCATTGTATCTTATAGGAATTCTAAAAACATCGATATTCTCTGAAGTAATAGATCTATCTTTTAAATTAATCATAAATGGTTTTCCGTATGCCAATTTAGAAAGAGTATCTTCACGTTCCTTTCTATTTAGAATAGAACAAAGCTTATTAGACGTTTCAATGCTCGGATACACAGCTGCAAGATTCTGAAACTTATTATTTGTAAAAGGCTTCATATTGCAATCATATATATTTCCTCTACCATTCGATACTTCAAGAGTATAAGAGCTCTGACTTTTAGCTGCCTGCGATAACCATGATCCCTTTGATAAAGAATAAACTCTTATAACCATAGTGCAAATAGATACCATCAAAACTGAAAATAATACTAGCACTCTATTATTATACATATACTATATCACCTCAAAAGTGTATATTAGTATTATTTATACTTTGCATTTAAAAATTCAAAAAATGTATATAAGATTTGAATTATTTCATATAAAAAGAAAGCAAGCATTTGAAAACAACAACTTATTACAATATATATATCAAAGTGACATCCAATACAAAAATTGAAACTAGAAAACCAATCAAATAGAGGCTAATCAATTAATGATCAGCCCCTTATTTTTATTTAAATCTAGTATATAAAAGGTAATATATTTACACTTGCCACCCTCCCTGATTGACTAATTCATAAAATTTTTTCAAATCCAGTAATAATAAGTGCTCCAATTGCAGGACTCACTGCCAAACCTCCAGCTCATATAGCTCACTTGTTTGTTAACATTTGCTACTAACAGCATCTATTTTGTGGTGTAGATTAATTTTTTGTTCTGTTATTTTTTAAATTACTTTATTTTTTCTATTAATACAAATATTATAATTAATAACATTTATTATGTAATTCTATATCAATCACTCATTTTGACTTCTGTTTTTGCTTTTTATTCCTTACCAAGGTAATAATCTGTTTTGTGATATAGATTTAAGATGATTAACTTAAATATTAAATTCTATTTATCTTCTTGTAAAAAATCCCTTATTAACTTGTTCGCTATAAGGAATATCCAGATTGTAAATATTCCGTAAACTAGTACTAAGGTTACATTAGATTCTATATTATTTATCTTTAGTAAATGCTTAACAACCAATGCTATAGGATAAGGTATACCAGCAAACATTAAATCTACTAAAGCTACCTTTTTAAACATTTTATGTTTTCTTATCTTAATCAGTTTTATACCAAGCAATAAAGAACCAATAGCTCCAATAGAGCACATTAAATAAAACCATATGTCATCCTCATGCATCGGCCATAGATGTCCTGCACAGCTAAACATAATTAATATATACCCTAAACCCCACAAGTTTACTATCGTATTTTTATTTTCCATTATTTCACCTCCTATTCTACTCCACAGTTTATAACCGGAAAGAAACCATTCATATTTAAATCCATATATAATGTTTGTCCATTTGCCATCGCTTGTAAAACTAGATAACATAAATTTGATAATCCTGGACCTCCCAATATAGCTGCTGCTGTCCCTGCTATAGCTCCAGCAGGACCTCCTAACATACTCATAACACCACTTATAGCAACTGCCATTGCCGCTGGACCTAGAGTAGCTGCTGTCCCTAGCAATCCCTTTAACTCTTCTCCATGAAGAGAAACTATTCTCACTCCCCCAATAATATTTCTTGCTTCATCCTCACTAATTAATTCATAATTTTTTGGTAATACTAAATCTGTTGTTTTTGGTCGTTTCCCTATCATAAAATTAACTCCCTTCAAAGCTTTTAAAATTACCTACACCACAAAATAGATGCTGTTATTTATTGCTAGAATAACTAATACACAATTTATTAAAATATACGAATTAATCTTTTTTATCTTCCTAATCTTTTATAAACTGTATCCTCCTCTCTAGTGGTATTGATCTAGACAACCAACTTTTATTAGATTGCTTAACATTATCCTTTTTCATTGCATTTAAAGCTTCCAAACATTTTTCTTTCCCTATTGTCTGTAATGCATATTTATCTGCGTTTAGCTCTGTTTTCTCGTATGAATAACGTCTTAATGGTATCGCAAAAATAAGGAATGTTATAATTGGTATAAGAAACGCAAATTGATTCTTTATTATTCCACTAAAAACATCAGGGCCAATAGTCAAATAAGCCAATAAAAATATAAAAAAAGCATGATTAATAAAGATTACTTTTCTATTTTTCATATGTCCCATTTCATGAGCTATAACATAATCCTTTATTGTTTGATTAAGTCTAAACGTATCATCCATTATAAAAATAGTTCTTGTCAAACAACCAGCCATCCCATATAATTTATATAGATGGTTACGAATTGTACTATATGGATATACTACATTTATTTTGTATTGATCTACTGTACTCACATTAATGCTTAAAAAATAAAAAAGAATAATTTTCCTAAAACTCAATAACGTATAGGCTATAAAAATAAATAGCCCAAATTTCCAAGTAGACGAAAGTAAACCAGTTGCCACTAAATAAGCTATTGGCAGGAAAACTAACAACAATGTAAAGTCTAATAACCGGTGGACAAGCTTAGCCGGTCTATTATCCCATGTAAATTTACAAATACGACCTTTAATATGTAATTTTATAGTTGCTCCAGAAAAAAAACTTACAAAATTACTTTTTTCCGCAGTAAACAGAACAAAAAATAAACATTTAAACCAACCTAAATTTTGCTCATATATTTCATCATAGAAATCTTTATTTAAAGTTTCCTCTTGACTTACATTTATGAAAAGTGGAAACTTAACATATAGGCATATTCCAGAACAAATTAACATCGTTCCTAAACAAATAGTTGCAAATAAAGGTTCCTCTATAGCTGTCATAAATGTGGAACTTATAAATATAAAGATTGCAAATACACAGCATAATAGCATGACTAAGTTAGAAGTCGAAAATTGTTTTCTACTACGCAATTCCTGTCGCCCCCACAGCTAACATTATAACTTGACTAGATGACAACAAAGGAACAAGTAAAGGAATTGCAACTATAGGATTTGTACCTCTTGCGGCGTCTATACAATCTTTTATCACAGGCCAAGCCTGACTTGCTGCAACCGGGCCTATAAGATTTTTTTGAGCCATAATAAGCACTCCCTTAATAACTTGTTTTGACATGATGTCAAGAAAATAATAAACAAAAAAATTTTGCTATTTTGAACAACATTATGTTTTACATTTTATTCTGTTTTTAATATTTGCTACTATAACAGCATCTATTTTGTGGTGTAGATTAATTTTTTGCCCTGTTATTTTTTTAATTACTTTATTTTCCCTTTTAACACAAATACTACAGCTAAAAGTTCACCTATAATTGTAACTATTCCAAATATTATATGTGGCAAATTATTACTCCTAAGCACAGTACATATAATAAAAATAATTACAGCTATAATATTTAGTACACAAACTAATTTCAAATACATTTCCTCTTACCATCCTCTCTGATTAGTTAATTCATAATATTTATTACTATGAATTATTATTTTTAAATTCATTCTTGAAAAATAAGACTAAAATTACTAAATCAGCTAATATTATCAATAAGCATAATAACATTAACATTGTATTGTAAAGCAATAGTGCCATACATAAAAGGTTCATAATGGTATCAACTACATATCCTGCTGTAAATGGCAGTAATGTGTTTTTATTTATGCATTTCACAGAAATTAAGATAGTAAAAAATAGAGGGATATCCAGTGCAATTAATTCTATATCGTTATTAGCGTAAGTATTCATAATCCTAATAATAGTTAAAATAACTGCAGCAGCAATATTTATCCAGAAAAACAGTTTGAGTTTATCTACCCCTTTTATTTTTTCTAACACAAAGATACCTCCTAACTGGCAAGTTCATAAAACCTACTCTCAAACCCAATCGTAGGATTCACTGCCAAAACTCCAGCTCGTATAGCCCACTTGTTTGTTGATATTTGCTACTATAACAGCATATATTTTGTGGTGTAGATTAATTTTTTGTTCTGTTATTTTTTAAATCATTTTATTCTTTCTTTTAGTACACTAATTAAAGTGAAAATTTCGCTTAAAATTACAGTTGAACCAATTACTGTATACGTTGAGTCGTTAAAACTAATAATAGTAGTAAACAGTAAGAGAATCACAACTATAATATTTAGAACACAAGTAGTTTTCAGATTCATTTTTTTATCATCTCCTTTGTCCAGCTAATGAATAATATCTATTTTGAAATGAAACAATAAATATTGGTACAATAACTGGTCCTAAAAGTGCTAAAACTCCAACTCGTATAGCTCACTTATTTTTTGACATTTGCTACTAACAGCATCTATTTTGTGGTGTAGATTAATTTTTTGTTCTGTTATTTTTTAAATTATTTTATTCTTTCTTTTAGTACACTAATTAAAGTGAAAATTTCGCTTAAAATTACAGTTGAACCAATTACTGTATAC
>CAKSGI010000056.1 GCA_934454005.1 uncultured Eubacteriales bacterium
GTTATATTCATAAATATTTTTTTTAAATGTTTATTTAAGCTCATAATTCCAATAGCCGCAATAGTTCCTATTATAGTTGCTACTGCAGCTGATACAATGGCTATAATTATTGTATTAGATAACGCATTTAATATCTGTTTATCCTCAAAAAGCCTCATATACCATTTAAAAGTGAATCCCGACCATGAAACACGACTTTTAGAATCATTAAATGAAAATATAATAAGAACTAAAATAGGTGCATAAAGAAAAATAAAAATAATAGACGAATATATTTTTGAAATGGTTTTCAAACTAACATCCCTTCCTGCTCAGAATCATCGTTAAACTGATTCATAATACCCAAACAAATTAATATTAACACCATAAGAATCAACGATATAGCAGAACCTAAATGAGGATTATAAGAGTTTCCTAGAAATTGCATTTCTATTAAATCCCCTATAAGAATATTAGATCCTCCTCCTAGCATTTTAGAAATAATAAAAGTACTTACAGCTGGAACAAATACCATTGTTATTCCTGATATAATCCCCGGTATACTTAACGGAAAAATAACTTTTGAAAATACTTTTCTTTTTCCTGCTCCAAGATCTTCTGCAGCTTCTATAATTCTCTTATCTATTTTAGTCATAACTGAATATATAGGTAAAATCATATATGGTAAAAAATTATATACCATTCCCAATATAACTGCTCCTTGAGTATTGATTAAATTTAAATGGTGCAAACCAAATAAAGATAAAAGCTTATTTATTATGCCATTGTTTTCCAATATCGTCATCCAGGCATATGTCCTCAAAAGGAAATTCATCCACATTGGTAACATTATAAATATTATTAATATATTTTGCTTTTTTTCGTCTAACCTAGAAATTATAAATGCAATAGGATATCCCACCAATAGACAAATTAAAGTTGCTATTGTACCAAGCCATATGGATCTTAAAAATACTCCCGAATAATTAGTTACATCTATGAAATTTTGTAAAGTAAAATTGCCATTTTCATTTGTAAAAGAAAAAAACGCTACCAATAAAGTTGGGATAACAATAAATATTATCATCCATAACGCATATGGAAATGCAGCAAGCCTTGATTTCATAATACTTCTATCCTTTCTAACAATTAACCCTTTTCATGCTGTTGTTCCTCATACATTTCATCGCTAAACGCGCTATAGTCCCCAACTTCATCTGAATAATCGGATTTTTTCATAATATGAATATCATCTGGCATCAACATTAACCCTATTTTATCCCCAGGTTTTCTAAATTCTGTTGACTGGATCATCCATTTAAAATTTTCAACATCTACTATAATCTCATTGTGTACCCCTTTAAATGTAACAGATGTAACTATTCCAGATATATGCCCATTATCAGGGTTTACTATTTTTATATCCTCTGGTCTAATAACTACATCAACTGCCTCATTTTTTGCAAATCCATGATCTAGACATTCAAATGCTTGTCCATCAAATTCAACTAAAAAATCTTTTCTCATAATTCCATCAATTATATTGCTTTCTCCAATAAAATCCGCCACAAACGCATTTTTAGGTTCATTATATATGTCTTTAGGAGTCCCTATTTGTTGAATATTCCCCTTGTCCATCACAACTACAGTATCAGACATTGACAATGCTTCTTCCTGATCATGAGTAACAAAGATAAACGTAATACCTGTTTGTTGCTGTATATTTTTAAGCTCAGATTGCATATCTTTTCTAAGTTTCAAGTCTAGTGCACCTAATGGTTCATCTAGTAATAAAACTTTAGGCCTATTTGCAAGTGCTCTAGCAATGGCTATCCTCTGTTGTTGACCACCAGATAAACTATTAACATTTCTATTTGCAAAATCGCTTAAATTTACCATTTTAAGCATCTCTTTTACAGTATTTCTAATTTCATTTTCTGATTTTTTTTGAATTCTCATTCCAAACGCAATATTTTCGTATACATTTAGATGTTCAAAAAGAGCATATTTCTGAAATATAGTATTAACTTCTCGTTTGTGAGGGGGTAAATCATTTATTCTCTTTCCATTAAATAGTATGTCTCCACTATCCGGTTTTACAAATCCTCCTATAATTCTCAAAGTTGTTGTTTTCCCACAGCCAGATGGTCCCAAAAATGTAACAAAGTCACCATCCTTAATAGATAAATTAAAGTTTTTCAGTATAGACTCCCCATCAAATGCTACAGATATATTTTTTAAATCAATTATTGATTCTCTACTCATTCGCCCGCTCCTTATTTTTATATAGATAAAAATACCACCTATCATAAACATAAGTACGATAGGCGGTTAAACTCATATTATATTTGGCGGAGAAGGAGGGATTTGAACCCTCGCGCCAGTTACCCGACCTACTCCCTTAGCAGGGGAGCCTCTTCACCACTTGAGTACTTCTCCATATAAATTATAAATAATGGCGGAGGAGAAGGGATTCGAACCCTTGGTCCCTTGCGGGATCACTAGTTTTCAAGACTAGCTCCTTAAACCACTCGGACACCCCTCCATACACTAACTACGTGTATTATAATATCACAATATACACGTTATGTCAATATTTTAAAATCAAAAATTTTATTAACTGCGTAAGCTTACAAATGATGAGACTAAAAAGTAAACAAAAAATGATTTAGTTCTAATAAAATAATTTAAAACACAAAAAATAAACAAGAACAGATCTATCAAGTTTTTGCTTTAAATTATCAATAGTCAATTAGCCAAACCTGATAATCAATCATCACTTATATCACGAACATACATAATTTTATATTCCTTCATTCCTAATATATGCATACTCTTTTTAATTAATTCATTAAACCCAAAAGTATAAGCCGTTATATATTTGCACCCCTGATCCTTTATCCATTTTTTACAGCGTAAATATAATTCAATACAAATTCTATAGTCTCGATATTCCTTTAATACAAACAAATCACAAATATGTGCATGTTCTCCAAATTCAAAGGAAGGATCATCTTTTCTTATTATAGCTTTTATCATCCCAACTACTTTGTCATCTACTACTGCAACAAATATTTTTTTATTATTTGTTATAAAGTATTTTTTATACTGACTATAATAATAATCTAATTGAAAATTACCTATATGTGTTCCAAAGGTGTTCCTATCATTTTGATCTTTGTTAAATTCTTGTTTAAGCTCAACAATCTGTTGAATATCATTTGTTTTTAATTCTCTAATTTCCAAATTAATCACTCTTTTTTAATACTATCTGCACTTCATTACTCAGCTAATTTTATACATTCATGTAATAAATGCTAACTTACGTCCCTGGACCGACTGTAGAATCTTCCCAAGAGCTACATACGCCACAAAAACCTCCACATGTTCCCTCACAATCGCCTGCTTGTAGCTCTACATATATAGCATCATTTCCAAATAAATGTTCCATTCATTTCACCTCGGATCATAATAATATTGTGCAATTTAACTTTAAACAAATAAATTTAAAAATATAAGTAAATTAAATATAATTAAGATCAAAAACTATAAAATGTGGCAATACAAGAATGATATAAAATTAGCTGAGTAATAAAGTGTAACTAAGTATATTAATGTTATAATTTTTTTTAAAAAAGTGTTTTCTTTTCGAAAAACTTCTTAGATATCTCAGCTTCTAAATTGCTTACTTTACATTGTATATCAGGAGATATACTATACTCATTCGTCATCATTTTATTCAGATAAAGGCATCTCCTACAATTATAATTTTTACATCCACTGCATCCTGGAAATTTGTTGTTATATAGACACTCTCCATACTTAAACACAAATCCGTTATCTAGATCTCCTATACTGTATTTATCTGCATTTTCAAAATAAAAAGCTGGACAAATATATATCTTACCATTTGGTGCCAATGTATATGAATTTACACCTGCATCACACCCGTAATAAATTCGTTCCGAAACGGTAACATCATGCAATACATTTATCTTTACAGATAACTCATTTTCTTTAATAAACGATGCAACATTTATTAGTTGTTCTGAGTATAAAGATAAATCTTCATCTGACCAAAATTGAATATCAGATAATATAAAATTAATTCTGGTAACGTTTTTATCTAAAAGATATTTAAAACCTAAGAATATACTTTCAATACTGATCTTATCAATTAATAAATTAATTATGCTGCTTAAATTACACTCATATAAATTTTTTAGATCAACCACAGAAATTGACATGTTTGACTTTGCGATATCAATAACATCAGTAAGATATCCATGATTATAAAATAATGGTTTTAAATTATTTTTCTCTGCAAATTTTATTGCATTTTCTATCATATCTTGAGACATTTTCTGATTAATATAATCGTTTGATTTGTCCCCATGCAAACAATACGGTGTATCCATATTGTCCATATATAAAATTAAATGCTTAACTTCTTTAATACTAGCTCTGTGAATTATGGCTGTTCGAGAATTCTCCAATCCATTCAAAAACGGATCTAACTTATTCCAAAAATAATCAATCGCTCTAACATTTGCCTTATGCATTTCACAGATATATGTAGCCCTATGAAAAATTGTTCCTTCTTCTGAATCATCATAACTAGATCCTACACAGTTCATGCAACCACTAGCTATTTCACATGAATTGCATTTTTTTGGAGTCATATTTGCTCTTATTAAGTAATTGAAAGCTTTTAGTTTATTTTTATCTATCCCATCATTAACATTTCCTATACAATAGCCGCTATGATTTGATAATGTGAAATCCAAAAAACGTATACACGGAAAAAAGTTACCATCACAATCAACTGCCAACATTATTCCTGCTCCACAATACCTTTTATACATATCTATATTTTTTAATGGCAATCCAACATATGGATCAAAAAATCTTACTGTATATCCAGGTTTTTTCCAAATCTCATTTTTAATAACATAATCAGCGAGATCTTTTAATTGACTTTCAAAAATGGCAGGATCATTCTTATCCCATACATTTTCAAGAACAATATTAGCCATAACTTTTTTAATACCAATATTCCACAAGCTAATAACACTATCTTTCAAATAGGGAATATCATCGTGCGAAAATGTAGCCTTAGTTGACGCGTTCGGAAACTGTTCTTGCCATAATTTCACATTCCTAACAACATCATCGTAAGAACCTCTTCCATTTTTGTATATTCTTTGTTTATCATGTTTAACTTTATTTCCATCAATACTAATCCCTACAGAAACATGGCCTCTATTTTTAGATAAATAATTTTGAAACTCCGGAGTATGATAAAGTATCCCATTGGTAGAAAAGTGAAAAATATACTTATTTTTCCATGGATGATTTAGTTCTCTCATTCTAATTTTTATATAATCACTAATTTGATCAGCTAATTTTACCTCTAATAATGGTTCACCACCAATAAACTCCCAAATAACACCTTCACGATTATACAAATTCCTCTCAGAAAGTACAAAATCAATGGTTTTTTGGGCCACAGAAAAATTCATTTTTCTTTTATTATTTTTGTTAACTTCATAACAATATTTACATCTTAAATTACAATCCTCCGTTAGGCAAAAGGTAATATTATTCATATTGCCTTCATTTGCTGATTTAGGAACCATACCGAAAACAATATCCTGCTTAGTGTCTTTCATTTACCTCAGTCCTTATATATAAAAATTGTTTTGATAATACTTACTTGTACAAAAACTAAAACTTGCTAATACATAAACTTAAGATATACATACTATTAAACTAAATATATCATATCTAACACAATGATCTTTAACATAACTAATTTTTTTAAATTTGTATCCGCCATTTTGCTGACAAATTCAAATAATATTTTTACAAGTTTTAGTGTTCAATAAACAATAACTAATTATCAATATAGAATCCTATCTCTAATTAAAAGCTAACCCTGTATAACTACAAAACTAATGATACTATATAGTTTATTTTCCACATTTTACTATATTTAGTATATTTTATATTTTACATAAATTCAACCTATTTATACCAAATTTTCCAAAATCTGCATATAAAACATTTTTATCGTTCTTATTAGACTTTTTTTATATATTATTACAATTAAATAATTTGATTAAGCAATTATAAGGGAAGTATAATCACAATGAATGCCATAGGAACACAAACAACAATCATAAAGAAAAACAGTTAAAAATAGAAGAAATAGAACATACAATATGCTCTATTTCTTCTGTCTCTGTTTATTCATGTATTCAGTTTGGATCATTTTCAGTTTTTTTAGTCCCTCAAAATTTGCTTAAAACCTGCTTTTTCTCTGCTATGTTACTTTCTTTTTTTCCACGGTGAATCATCCTCCACAGCCTTGAAGTTGTAAACAGGTTTAATAATATCAACAACATCCACAGACTCATGGATTACATCAATAATGTCCTCCAATGTCTTATAAACCATTGGTGCTTCATCAATTGTACTTTCATTTACTGAAGTTGTATAAATTCCCTCCATAGATGCCTTGTACTCATCAATACTTAAAGAACTCCTTGCCATCGTTCTAGACATAACTCGTCCGGCCCCGTGGGGTGCTGAATAGTTCCACTCAGGATTTCCCTTACCGAAGGCAATAACTGATCCATCACGCATATTGATGGGAATCAACACTTTTTCCCCAGTATGCGCTGCAATAGCGCCCTTTCGTAAAATCATCTCTTTGGTATCAATGTAATTATGAATTGTATGAAATGATTCCAGAGCATCCATACCTGTTCTCTCTAAGATGATTTCTGCCATTTTTTCTCTGCTTCGACTGGCAAATCTCTGACAAATCTCGACATCATAAAGATAATCCTTCAGAAACGGCCCATATAACCAGCAAAGATCTTCAGGTACATCAGGAACCTTTGCAAAATATTCTTTTTCAAGCTCTTTTAATGCACTCTGAATTTCGGAACGCCTTCCCTCCGCTTTATAGGTGCTAATTATTTCATCTTTTCTAGAAAAATAATCTTCCTTACCGGCATGAATATCAACAGCAAGTTGCTGATAGATTTCAGCCACTTGCTTTCCAAGATTTCGACTACCGGAATGAATCACAAGATAATAAGTTCCATCAGAAGACTTATCAATTTCTATGAAGTGATTGCCACCCCCAAGTGTCCCGAGTGAGCGTTCAAGTCGTCTGGTATCTCTTAGAGACCGATAGCATCGTAAACCTGTGAGATCAAATCTCTCCTTTCTTCCTTCCCATACATTCATTCCAGATGGAATGTAGTGACAGGCTTCATCGATCATTTTGAAATCCATACTGATATTGGCAAGCTTCACAGTATACATTCCACAACCAATATCAACCCCAACAATGTTCGGGCATACTTTGTCGATTACAGTCATAGTAGTACCAATTGTACATCCATTTCCTGCATGGACATCAGGCATAATTCTGACTCGGCTACCTGCTGACAGATCATAATCACACATTCTGCGAATTTGCTCAATAGCACCTTCCTCAATTACCTTTGCGTAACAAATAGCAGTATTTACATTTCCTTTTATCTCTAACATAATCTTTTCCTTTCATAAATTGGTTTACTTCTATCAGGAGCACTGCACGTAAATTTTTGAATATAGCGCTAATTATTCAATATTTTCAACACAAATGAAAAATGAGAAGGATTACCACAGGTAACCGCCGAAAAAAACAGTGTTGTCCCGAAAACCAATGTGGTTCCATATTCACTCATGCGTTTTACGTAAGGTAGAGTGCTCAAATGGGATATCTATAAAATTTATCAATTAAAAGTATTTATAAGTGATATCAAAACATGGCTACAATTTTACTTAAGTCTAACTATATCCCAGAATCAACAAAATATTACTTAATATTCCAAATAAATATGTTTCTATAAAAAAGTAAATGATAGATTTAAATATTAACTATCATTTACTGTAATTTTATTAATATTTGACTTTTATATAACAAAGAGTTTAAAAATAAATTTTATAGATTTTGAGGAATTTTTAAACTTTTTGGCTTTATATTTAAATATTCTAATATAGGAGAAATATTATGAATGCAACCATTCGACGACATTGTGCATATAGGCATATTAGGTAAAAGTGTTTTAACGGATTCTACGAAAGTATTATTTCCTTCACTATTTGTACCTAAAACAAGATATTTAGCGTTTATTTCCTTTGCAAAATTTGCAGCTATTTCAGATGGATTATCATTAAAAAACACCGTAAATTCTGCTTGAGCTTTTTTTGAGATGCTATACATATATTCCATTTCGTCACTATTTACGCTGTATCCCTCATTGCTTGGTTTGATATACAGCACTTGAAGCGGTAATCTTTTTATATAAGACAATTTTTTTGCGATTGAGATAAGCCTGCTAGCAGTATTTTTATTTTTTACACAGACTAAAATATTACCGCCTTCATTTTTATTCACCTAAATCATTCCTTTCTAAATAAAATTTTCAGAATAATTATAGAATAATTATGTTTCTAAATTAAGATTAAATTATGTACAAATTGTTAATTAACAATTCTTGGTTATAATTTATATTCTGGGATATGCATTGTATTGATTTTGGTATATTAATCATTAATTTACAAACTCTAATATTTATTAAAGTAAAAAAGAATCAGACAATAACTTAAAAAATATGGTCACTGAAAGCATATACACCTTGGTGACTACTTTGTTAGCTACTAGAAGAAATATTTGTTTTTCTATATTTCTTAAAAAGTTCCACAAATTTTGGACTCAATAAAATTAGAGCTATTATATTAGGAATAACAATAAATCCAACAGCTATATCCGCTAAATCCCAAGCAGATTTCACTTCAATTAGTGACGAGACAATAGGAATAGCAAAATAAAGCCATTTTAAATATTTAAATGAACTCTTAGAAAATGCATGTGAAACAGCAGTGCGATATTCAACAAAAAAACCTAAATAAGATGAATATGCAAATAAAGTCACGGCAATGCATCCCAAAATAGCTCCCATGTTTCCCCATATTTGACGAAATGAATCAAATGCTAAATCTATTCCTTCATGCCCATTTGTCCAAACACCAGAACAAAGAATAGATAGTGCAGTAAGCGTGCATATTATCATAGTCGCTAAAACTTCAATTACTCCATATAGCCCTTGATGTACTGGATGGTCTGTTTTTGCAGTAGCGTGTACAGTTGAGGAGGTTCCCATTCCGGCCTCGTTAGAAAAGATTCCCTTAGATACTCCATTCCCGATTGTTTTAGCAATTGTAGCTCCCAAAAATCCTCCAGTAGCCGGAGTTGGGGCAAAAGCATATTTAAAGATCATTAAAAATGTTTCTGGTATTTTTGTGAAATTTATTATTACTACACCTAATGTTAAAACAATATATACAAATGTCATTAAGGGCACTAGTTTACTGCAAAAATTGCCAATACTTTTTATTCCCATTATGATTATTATAAAACTCGAAACAACTATTACGGCTCCTGTTATAAGTGTAGGTATATTAAAAGCATTTTCCATTGCATTAACTGTTGTATTTACTTGAATTACACAGGCATCTGTTAAACAAATAACAACCATTGCTATAGAATATATATAGGATAAAAATTTGCAATTTTTCCCAAGTCCATTTTTTATATAGTACATAGGCCCGCCATAATATTCGCCGTTTTTGCCTTTTTCACGATAATTAACAGCTAAAGTTACCTCTGCCATTTTAGTGGCCATGCCAAAAAATGCGATTAGCCACATCCAAAAAACGGCACCTGGACCCCCAATAGCAATAGCTACAGCAACACCCGCAATACTTCCGCTTCCAATTGTCCCAGCTAAAACTGTACTTAAAGCTTCGAATGGACTTAAGTTACCATCATTTTTATCGTTGTCCTTTTTTGTTATTTGGCCTATTGTTTTTTTAAATATAGTAGGTATTTTTATAAACTGAAACATACCAATTCTAATGCTTAAATATAGTCCTGTTCCAACCATTAGAATGCTGAGCGGAACACCCCAAAGAAAATCTGTGATATTTTTTATTTTTTCAAACATATATTTGCTCCATAATATTGTATAAATAAGTTTTTTAAATAATATAATCTTTAATTTTGCTATATATTCTAATATCTATTAAGGCCTTGATTTTTATTCCTGATTCTTCGTATTCTTCATTCAAAATTGTACCGTTTTTTCTTATATTAGAAGCAATCCCTGATTTTGAGAATGGTAAGAGCATAGTTACTTCTTTCATTTTTACAGGAAGGTTTCTCTCTATACAAGACAACAATTCGTCGATCCCTTCTCCAGTTTTAGCTGATATTCTAACAACATTATATGAATTTGATATTTTCATTACTTCTGGAACAAGATCACATTTATTCATAACAGGGATAATTGGCTTATCTTTGCACCCAAGTTCAAATAGAAGATTATTAGTGATTTCTAAATGGGCCCTAGATTCTTTACTAGAAGCATCACAGACATTTAATATTATATCTGCAAGAGAAGCCTCTTCTAATGTAGACTTAAAGGATTCAACAAGATGATGTGGGAGTCTTCTGATAAGACCAACCGTATCAACAAGCATAACAGAAATACCACTTGGTAGTTTAAGCGCCCTTGATGTTGGATCTAAAGTTGCGAAAAGTTGATTTTTTGCAAGGACACCAGCTTCAGTTAACTTATTCATAAGCGTTGATTTTCCCGCATTTGTGTATCCCACAATAGCAACAGTTATTACTCCATTTTTTTCTCTATTTTTTCTAATTTGCTCTCTATGTTTTTCTATATCCTTTAGCTCTGATTTCAATGTTTCCATTCTACGCCTAATATGACGTTTATCTGTTTCTAGTTTTGTTTCACCTGGGCCTCTTG
>CAKSGI010000057.1 GCA_934454005.1 uncultured Eubacteriales bacterium
CTGATATACTGCTTCTTGATGAGCCTACAAACTTCCTTGACAAGGAACATGTAGATTGGCTTTCCGAGTATTTAAAAAGTTTCAAGGGATCTTTTATGCTCGTATCCCATGATTTTGATTTTATTAACAAAGTTACAAACTGTATTTTAGATATAGAATTTCAGAAAATCACAAAATACAATGGTAACTTTGAAAAATTTTTAAATATCAAACAGGTTAAAAAAGAAAATTATATAAGAGAATTTCAATCCCAACAAAAGGAGATTAAAAAACATGAAGAATTTATTGCAAAAAATAGAGTTAGAGCATCTACAGCAAAACAAGCTCAATCTAGAATAAAAATACTCAACAAGATGGAAAAGTTATCACCTCCACAAACTCCTCCTAAACCAAATTTTAAATTAACCTCACTTCCAATTTCGGGACAAAAAGTTTTAGAAATACATAACTTAGAAATAGGATATGATAGAGTATTATTGCCTAAAATTACATTTGACGTAAAATCAGGAGAAAAAATTGTAATTACCGGATTTAATGGTATTGGTAAATCCACTTTATTAAAAACATTAATGGGACAAATTCCATATTTTTCGGGAACATTTAAATTCTCTGATAGTATTAAACTTGCATATTTCGAACAAGACCTAACATGGAAAAATTCAAAACTAACTCCTTTAGAAGTAATATTACAAAAGTTCCCGCAATTTTCTGACCGAGAAGCTAGAAAACAATTAGCCCACTGTGGTATAATATCAAAAAACATTAGTCAAAAAATAGAAACATTAAGTGGTGGCGAACAATCGAAAGTCAAATTATGTATCCTAGCAAATACAAAATCAAATTTTTTAATTCTAGATGAACCAACAAATCATTTAGATAAAGACGCAAAAGAAATACTAAAAGAGCAACTTATAAATTGGAACGGAAGTTTGATCCTTGTTTCTCACGAATTCAATTTCTATAATAACCTAGCAGATAAAATAATAAATCTCAAAAATCATAAAAACGCTGGTCTAAAACATTAAACGCTAAATTGTAAAAATTGAAATCCTAAAAACATAATTCGTTCAGAAATGCAATATCAATTATTTAACTCTTTACAATAATTGATATAGAGTCAATACACTGAACACAAAAAGTCGAGTAGTACTTTTCAAGTTAAGTAAGTGAAAAAATCAATAAGCCACAGTTTGATTTTCAATCTGCTAATGAGCTTTGTATCCAAGGAAACCATGACATCTTTTACAATTGTAAAATAACCATTTACGAAAACCCTTGGACGTAAAAAAGAAGAGTAGATTGATTAAAACAATTCTACTCTCCAAAAAAGAGAACCAAATCTTAATGGTTCTCCAGTATGGTGCCGCTGATGGGACTTGAACCCATATGGTTTCCCGTACGATTTTGAGTCGTATGCGTCTACCAATTCCGCCACAGCGGCATATATAACTATGTTTATATTATAACTTTTTATGAAAAAAAGTCAAGTATTTAAAGGAGTAAAAATGAAAAATAAAAAAACTGCTATTATTATATTTGGATCTCCCAAAAAAAATGGTCATACAGCTAAATTACTTCTTAAATTCCTAAAAGAATTAAAAAACTATGAGTTTACAATAATTGACTCATACAAGGAAAATATACATCCATGCATAGACTGTGGACTATGTAAACTAGAAGAAATATGTAGATATAGTGATCTAGACAATTTAGATCATCTTTTGAATACCGCAGATCTTCTAATAGTTGCAACTCCAGTATATAATCTATCTTTCCCTGCACCACTAAAATCTATATTTGACAGAATGCAACGATATTTTTCTGCAAGATTTTTTCAAAAAAAGATACCACCTATAAAAAAAGAAAAAAAAGCTGTTCTTCTATTAACTAGTGGCTCAAAAGATAATAACGGAAAAAATTTTATAGAAACCCAATTAAAAATGATATTTACAATAATAAACGCTAAATTGATTCATACTATATCTTGGTCAGATACAGATAGCAATACTAATATAGAGGACCTATCTACACAAATAATTAACATAACAAAAAATTTATAATTAGTTTTACTCGTTTTTTCATGTAATTTCATCTTTTCTTTAGTCTTAGTATAGTAAAATGCGACAAAGTCTGTTATAATAATATGTATATAATATTATAGTAAAAAGAGGGAATCCAATGAGTATAAAAAAAGATATAAAAAACATAGCAATTATAGCTCATGTTGATCATGGCAAAACCACGTTAGTCGATCAGCTATTAAAACAAAGCGGCATATTTAGAGAAAATGAAGACGTTGCTGAACGGGTTATGGACTCTGGAGATCTAGAAAGAGAACGTGGAATCACTATTTTATCTAAAAATACTGCAGTCATGTATAAAAATACTAAAATCAACATAGTAGATACACCAGGCCATGCAGATTTTGGTGGCGAAGTTGAAAGAATTTTAATGATGGTAGATGGTGTTCTCCTCTTGGTAGACGCTTTTGAAGGTTGTATGCCACAAACACGTTTTGTACTAAAAAAAGCTTTAGGATTAAAGAAAAAGCCTATTGTTGTTGTAAATAAAATAGATAGACCTGGTGCAAGACCAGTAGAAGTAATCGATGAAGTTCTTGATTTATTTATAGAACTTGGTGCAGATGATGACCAACTTGAATTTCCAGTTGTATATGCCTCTGGACGCGATGGATATGCATCACTAGATCCAAATGTCCCAGGAACAAATATGACACCACTTCTAGAAACAATTATAAATGAAGTCCCTTCTCCAAGTGGTGACCCGGATGGTCCTTTGCAAGTCCTCTTTTCAAATATAGATTATGATGAATATGTAGGTAGAATAGGAATTGGCAGAGTTGAAAGAGGCTCAATTAAAACCGGCCAAAGTGTTGTATTATGCTCTCGAGATGAAAACACAAAAAATGTGAGAATATCAAAACTGTATCAATTCGAAGGGTTAAAAAGAGTTGAAACTGAATCGGCTTCGTTAGGAGATATTATCGCTGTATCTGGAATCTCTGATTTAAATATTGGTGAAACTATTTGTTCTCCAGACAAGATAGAACCTCTACCATTCATAAAAATAGATGAGCCAACCGTTTCCATGTTATTTATGGTTAATAACAGTCCTTTTGCTGGTCGTGAAGGAAAATATGTTACATCTAGAAATATTAGAGATCGTCTTTTTAAAGAAGTTGAAACAAACGTTGCAATGAGAGTCGAAGAAACAGATTCCGCCGATACTTTTAGAGTCTCTGGTCGAGGGGAACTTCACTTATCTATACTAATAGAAACTATGAGAAGACAAAATTATGAGTTTCAAGTATCACGTCCAAAAGTAATAATGAAAATCATAGACAATAAAAAATGTGAACCCATCGAGCTCCTAATGATAGAAGTTCCAGAAAATTATGTTGGCGCTGTTATGGAAAAATTAGGAAGCAGAAAAGCCGAATTGGTAAATATGGGTACTCGAGAAACCGGAGTTACTCATTTAGAATTTAAAATTCCTGCAAGAGGGTTAATGGGATATAGATCAGAGTTCTTATCTGATACAAATGGAAACGGAATCATGAGTCACGTTTTTTATAGCTATGAACCATATAAAGGCGACATAGTTCAACGTCCACAAGGATCACTGGTAGCTCATGAGACTGGTGAAACTACAGGTTATGGATTATTCGCTGCACAAGACAGAGGAAGATTATTCATAGGGCCGGGTGTTCCCGTTTATGAAGGTATGGTAGTTGGAATGAGTCCAAAATCAGATGATATAGTAGTAAATGTTTGCAAGAAAAAACATGTGACTAATACAAGAGCATCCGGATCTGATGATGCGTTAAAACTCGTTCCTCACTCTGTTTTGAGCTTAGAACAATCTCTTGAGTTTATAACAGATGACGAGTTAGTTGAAGTTACACCTAAAAATATTAGAATACGTAAGCTAATCCTTTCTAAAGAACAAAGATTAAAAAAGGCAAATAAGAAATAATTATGGGATATGTAATTCTTGACCTCGAATTTAATGGAGCATATAGTAAAAAATTTGACAAATTTATAAATGAAATAATAGAATTTGGTGCTATAAAATTAGATAATAATCTAAACATAGTTGATAAGTTCTCTATGTTGGTAAAACCACAAATTAGAAAAAGTCTAAATTCTAGAGTCAAAGAGCTTACTAACATAAGCTCTTTAGAATTATCTAAAAGTTCTAATTTTGAGTGTGTTTTAGAAAAATTTAAAATCTTTTTAGGTTCCGATACTCTAATAACATGGGGAATATCCGATATACAAGTATTAATTCAAAACTATAATTATTACTATAATAATATTAGAATTCCTTTCATTAAAAAATTTATAAATTTGCAAAAATATTGCCAAGACACATTAAAATACAATCAAACTCAACAACTCGGTTTATTAACAACAGTAAAACTGTTAAACATAGATGAAATGTATATAGAACATCATAGAGCCTTAGATGACAGTATTCTATCTTTAAAATGCCTTAAAAAAATATATAATAATAATTTCTTTAATTATATACAAAATGCTGATTGCAATGAGTTTTTTGATGAAATTACTTTCAAAGTGACCTTCATTAAAAACCTTAATCATCCATTACTTCATAGTAAAGATATAGAATTTAAATGTGAAAAATGCAAAACTAAATCTAAAAAAATCTCCAGTTGGAAAAACAAAGGAAACAACCATATTGCTAAATTTAAATGTCCTAATTGTAAAAATGAATTTATTGGAAAGCTGCAACTCAAATCAACATATAATGGTATAATAGTTAAAAAGAAAATTATACCACAAGAATCTCAACTTGAATTAGGAGAAAATTATGATATTTAATAGTAACACAATGAATTTAAATATAAATAAAAATGTTGTATACTTAACATTTAAAAAATTCGAAAAATTTCATTTTGTAACTCATGCGTTTTCCACTAAAATAGGTGGTATAAGTCAAAATGAATTTTCTTCTATGAATCTTGGGTTTAACAGAGGTGATCCTAAAGAAAACGTTATAAAAAATTACCGTATCTTTTGTGATGCTGTTGGATTTAATTATGACAGCTTAGTTGCCTCATCCCAAGATCATAATACAAATATAAGAATTGTAAATTCTAAAGATAAAGGTATTGGTATATATAGAGAACACGATCTCAATAGTGTTGATGGTCTTGTTACAGACGAATACGGCATAACATTAGTTACTTATTATGCCGATTGTACTCCACTATTTTTTATAGATCCTATAAAAAGAGTGGTTGGTCTTGCACATGCTGGTTGGAGAGGTACCGTTAAAAAAATAGGAAAAATAATGGTAAAAACTATGATTGAAAATTATAACTCAAATGCATCAGATATAATATGCGCTATTGGACCTGCAATAGGCCCCTGTTGCTTTGAAGTAGATTATCCTGTATATGAAAAATTTACTAGCCTACATGAACTTGACACAAAAAGATTTATAAAGGATAATAAAAATGGAAAGTATATGATAAATTTGCCCGAAGCTAATAAACAAATTCTTATAAACTCAGGCATATTAAAAAACAATATAGCTGTGAGCGACCTGTGTACAAAATGTAATCATGAACTACTGTTTTCTCATAGAAAAACTAATGGAATAAGAGGCAGTCTTGCTGCTATGATAGCCTTAAAAAAGTAAAATCTTAATTGGAGGTACGTTTAATGTCAAAAGAAATTTATCAAACAAAAAACAGAATGACAAGGGAAGAAAAAATTAAATTTTTAAATCTCCCATTCTATACATTACTTGAGGAAATTTTAAATGCTATTACTCATGGAATTGGTGCAGCTTTAGCAATTGCTGCTATAGTCTTACTACCTATATTTTCTGACCACACTGCAAAAACGATTACATTTGTAACTATATATTCTAGCACTCTTTTCATTCTATATATAGTGTCGACATTATATCATGCTTTAGGAATAAACAAGGCAAAGAAAGTATTTAGAATTTTAGATCACTGTTCTATTTTCTTATTAATCGCTGGCACTTATACTCCTATTAGCTTGCTCATGTTACCAACTGTAACCGGAATAATACTAGCATCAATTGTTTGGGCAACCGCTATAATCGGAATAAGTCTAAATTCTATAGATTTAAAAAAATTTGCAAAAATATCTATGGCCTGCTACATAGGAATGGGATGGTGTGTAATATTCGCAATAAAACCTCTTATAGAAAATACAAATAAATTTCAACTTATATTCTTATTTATTGGTGGACTTTTTTACACAATAGGCGCTATTATTTACGCAATAGGTAAAAAATCTAATGCCAAGTTTGTCCATTCCTTGTGGCATATATTCGTTTTGGCTGGAAGTATATTTCATTTCTTTATGATATTCAATTTTATAAGATTGTAAGGATAATAAAATGAAAAAATTCATAAATGAATTCAAAAAATTTGCACTAAGAGGGAATGTAATTGATCTAGCAGTTGGAGTTATTATAGGTGCTGCTTTTCAAAAAATTGTAACGTCCTTAGTTGATGATATAATTTCACCTTTGATTGGTATATTCACAAAAACAGATTTCTCTGATAAGGCTATCACTATAGGCGAAAATGTTTCTATAAGATATGGTGCTTTTATCACTACCGTTATAAATTTTATAATCATGACATTTATTATATTTGTTTTTATAAGAACTATGAATAAAATATCATTTATTAGAGAACAAAACGAAAAACAAAAGCCTAGAAAATGTCCTTACTGTTTTTCAGAGATCGATAAAAAAGCAGTTAGATGTCCTCATTGTACTTCTATCTTAGATGAGAGTTTAGACAATACAAATGAAAAAACACCGGAACTTTAAAACTCGGTGTTTTTATTATATAATATAAAAGATAATCTCCAAAATATAAACGTAATATTCTACAAATGAAAGGAGAACTAAATGATAACATTTGCTATTGAAAAGTATTTTTTATATCTAACATTATACAGCATGATTGGATGGATCTATGAAACAACTCTTTGTTCAATAACTCAAAAACACTTTGTTAACAGAGGTTTCTTAAACGGTCCATATTGTCCAATATACGGATTTGGAGCTGTTATTGTAATTATTATTCTGGGGAAAGTAAATAATATATTTATTCTTTTTATTTTAAGTACATTTTTTACATGTTTATTAGAATACTTAACTTCCTGGGTTATGGAAAAACTATTTCACGCTCGCTGGTGGGATTATTCTGATAAAACCTTCAACTTAAACGGTAGAATATGTTTGGAAGGAGCAATAGTGTTTGGTACATTATCTACACTTTTAATAAAATATCTGCATCCAATTATAATTGAACTAATAGACAAATTCCCATTATGGCTACTACATTCTCTATCACTTTCTCTATTTATAATACTTGTTACAGATACTATTATTACTATAAGAGGCCTCAAAATATTTAACAAAACTCTTAATAATATTACCGAACAAATGAAAAATAATGAAATATATTTATCTGTATCTGGATTTTTGGCAGAACACATCAAAAAGACAAAATGGCAAGAAAAACGTATTTTACTCGCGTTTCCTAAATTACATTCATTAAAATATAATGATGCTCTTAACGAAATTCGTAAATTTATAAAACATAAAAAATAATGTAATGTTAAAAACATTTTATTAATACAAAAAATTATGGCCATCCTATAACGGGTGGCCATAATCATTAAATAATAATGTTCTTTATTTAACTACTATACTTAATATTTTACCTGGTATATATATTTTTTTTATTATCTCTCGTTCCCCTATTGAATTCAAAATCGACTCGTTCCTCATAGCCATTTCCATAACTTCATTTTCACTTATCTCAACAGGTATTACAATGCTAGATCTTACCTTTCCATTTATTTGAACTGCTATTTTTACCTCTTTGTCTATACACTTGCTTTCATCATATTGCGGCCAAGCCTGATCAGAAATCATTCCACAATCAAATTGATTCTGCCAGACCTCTTCCGTAACATGCGGGGCAAAAGGATTTAAAAGTATAGTGAATATTTTAAGCTCTTCATAAGATATCGAACCACTATTATAAATTTCATTTATAAGTGTCATCAAAGTTGCTATCGCTGTATTAAATTTTAGATTCTCAATATCATCAGTTACCTTTTTTATAGTCTTATGAAACACTGTTTCCAAATTAGGTCTTATAGACTTATCCTTCGAAACCATATTTTGTAGGTTCCAATATCTTTCTATGAATCTTCTACAACCTTTAATACTAGAAGAACTCCAGGGGGCAGACTTTTCAAAATCTCCTATAAACATTTCATAAAGGCGCATTGTATCAGCACCATACTCATCAACTATTTCGTCCGGATTCACAACGTTTCCCCTAGACTTGCCCATTTTTTCTCCATTTTCTCCTAATATCATACCGTGACTGGTTCTCTTTGTATATGGCTCTTTAGTTGGTACCACGCCTATATCATATAAAAATTTATACCAAAATCTACTGTATAACAAATGTAATGTCGTATGTTCCATCCCACCATTATACCAGTCAACTGGAGCCCAATAATCAATAGCTTCTTTACCAGCTAGTACTTTATCATTGTTTGGATCCATATATCTTAAAAAATACCATGAAGATCCCGCCCATTGAGGCATTGTATCTGTTTCTCTTTTTGCTTTTCCACCACATTTGGGACAATCCACATTTACCCAATCTTCTATTTTTGATAATGGAGATTCTCCATCATCCGTTGTTTCATACGAATCAACCAACGGCAATTTCAAAGGTAATTCAGATTCTTCAATTGGAACTATTCCACACTTATCGCAATGAATAATAGGTATTGGTTCTCCCCAATAACGTTGCCTTGAAAATATCCAATCTCTTAATTTATAATTTACTTTTTCTGATCCAATATTTTTTTCTTTAAGCCAATCTATCATTTTAGATTTAGCTTCTTCTACACTTAATCCATTAAGAAAATCAGAGTTTACAATCATTCCTGTTTCACAGTCTACAAAAGCCTCTTTCTGAACATCTCCACCCTCTACAACCTCAATTATAGGAATATTAAATTGTTTTGCAAATTCCCAATCTCTTGTATCATGGCCTGGAACTGCCATAATCGCACCTGTTCCATAAGACATTAATACATAATCAGATACAAAAATAGGTATTTCTTTATTGTTAACAGGATTTATAGCATTAACTCCTTTTAACATAACACCTGTTTTCTCTTTAGATAATTCTGTTCTTTCTAATTCTGATTTTTTTGAAGCCTTCTTAATGTAATCAAGTATATCGTTGATATTTTCTATGTTGTTACTCCATTTATTTATTATTGGATGCTCTGGAGAAATTACCATATATGTAACACCAAAAAGTGTATCTGGCCTAGTTGTAAATATCTTAAGTTTGTCTTTTAAAGTTGTATTAAATTCAACCTCGGCGCCTTTTGATCTACCTATCCAATTTATTTGTTGTAACTTTACTCTTTCCGGATAATTTACAAGTTCTAAATCATCTATAAGTCGTTGAGCATATTTTGTTATTTTTAACATCCACTGCGATTTAACTTTTCTTATAACTTCGCTTCTACATCTCTCACATTCTCCATTAACAACTTCTTCATTAGCCAAAACACATTTACAAGATGTACACCAATTAACTGCAGCTTCCTTTTTATACGCCAAACCATGTTTAAATAATTGCAAAAATATCCATTGTGTCCATTTATAATAATTAGGATCTGTAGTATTAATCTCTCTATCCCAATCAAAAGACATTCCCAATGATTTTAATTGTTCCTTAAATCTTTTTATATTATTTTTAGTAACTTTTTCCGGATGTATGTGATGTTTTATTGCAAAGTTCTCTGTAGGAAGTCCAAATGCATCCCAACCAATCGGATAAAGAACATTATATCCTTGAAGTCTTTTTTTTCTTGCAACTATATCTAAGGCTGTATATGATCTTGGGTGCCCTACGTGTAATCCTTCTCCTGATGGATAAGGAAATTCTATCAACGCATAAAATTTAGGTTTATCTGAACCATTCACAGCTTTAAATACTTTTGTTGTATCCCATATATCTTGCCATTTTTTTTCTATCAATTTATGATTATACTCCATAAACTTAAAATACCTCCTTAACAAATTATAGATCTATCTCTATTTCTTGACCATCTTTCCATAATTTTTCTAAATTATAAAACTCACGCGTCTCCTCAGAAAAAACATGTATAATTACGCTACCATAATCAAGTAAAATCCAAGAATTAGATCTATGACCTTCTATATGGTAAGGTGCAACTCCAAAATCTTTTAACTTAGCCTCTGTTTCTTCTGCTAATGACTTAACATGGGTACTACTTGTCCCTGTAACTATAACCAAATAATCAGACAATATAGATATATCCTTAATAT
>CAKSGI010000058.1 GCA_934454005.1 uncultured Eubacteriales bacterium
TTTGCTTTTTAATGGAAAAACTTAATTTTATCTATTTTTTCAATTGGTTTAAATCTTTCATATTGAATCTTTTCTTTAAATCTGAAAGGAATATAAGATTTATAATATTTTATTAAACTCTTTCCATCCTTTTTATTTTCTTTAATTCTTCTTGTTATTAAATTTGACTAAATTTAATAACTTTTCTAAAATATATATTGATGATTATTTTTTTTCATAAATTTTCTTAAAAATAGATAGGTATTGGTTTCAACCTATCTATTTGCTTTTTAATGGGAAAATTTAATTTTATCTATCTTTTCGATTGGTTTAAATCTTTCATGTTAAATCTTTTCCTTAAATCTGAAAGAAATATAAGATTTATAATATTTTATTAAACTCTTTCCATCCTTTTTGTTTTCTTTAATTTTCTTGTTATTAAATTTGACTAATTTTAAGAAATTCTCTAAAATACATATTGTTTAATATTTTTTCATAGATTTTCTTAAAAATAGATAGGTATTGGTTGCAACCTATCTATTTCTCCTTTTAATGGAAAAACTTAATTTTACCTATCTTTTCAATTGGTTTAAACCTTTCATATTGAATCTTTTCCTTAAATCTGAAAGAAATATAAGATTTATAATATTTTATTAAACTCTTTCCATCCTTTTTATTTTCTTTAATTCTTCTTGTTATTAGGTATGGAATAATTCCAAACTTAATCATTCCTGGTATTGGTATTTTAGCAAATTGATCTATTAATAAAATACTTACTGATAAAGAAAAAAAACATATTGCTACTGATGGATTAATAGGGGCAGGAAGCTTTATACTTCCTATGCTGTACCAATTTTGCTCTACAGTGTGAACTTTATTATAGCTTCTTAAAATTATCTCTTCCAATTACCTCACCCCAAATATTTCAATAACCCAGTTACCGAAGTTTTCTAGCATAGTTGGATTTTTTACAAAAACTAATAATACTCCACCTATTACAATTGAAGCAATCATTTTAACTGTGTTATTTTTGTTATATGCTCTAGCTGCCATTATAAATGCAACTCCAATTACAACCCAAAATATCTGATCTAGAAACCACCTTGAAGCATTTTCAGCAACATTAGGTGCTGCAAATACTGGCGTTGCAATTCCAATAGATAAATAAAGTGTTATAAATGCTGCTTTTATTTGCTGCTTTCTATTTGTAACCTTGTTTTTAATATTGTTTAATAAATTTCTCATTGTATTAATCCCTCCAAATCTTTTACTTTATGTTTAAAGTTCTAGTATCCATACTTTCAATTAAATATTTATCACCTTCAAAAACTAAATCTAAATTAACTTTTTGCTTTAAATTTTTTCCTGAAGAAGTTATTTTATTTTCAACAATGGCTTTGTACTTATTTGAGCCTAAGACAATAACCTTTATTGATTCTATTCCGTTGAAGTTATTATCAGATCTAACAGCTTTTATGCTACCTGGTGTTTTCAAGAAATAATCTACTTGTGTTTGATCTTCTTGATAATAAGATTTTAAAAATTGATTTAAACTATCTTTTATTGCATTAGTTGTATCATTATTAGCTACTTCTTTTCCTAAATAACTATCTTTAAGTTTGTAATTTACTTTTTCAGGAGCTGCTACTAGTAAAGGTGCATCTTCAACAATCATATTCCCATTTTCATCAAAGTAAATTGGCACTTTTACATATACATCTCTCTGATTAATATCATATTGTCTTTTGGTTACATCCTGGATTTTATCTTGTTCTGGTTTTTCAGTTCTAAACTGAACTTTCGCATAAACAAATACATCTACTTGAGTTTCTGAATATCTTTCAACTGAGTAGGCCTTAACATAATCTGTTGTCATATAACCACTTCTATCTAAAGAGTTAATTATTTCTTTATCCATATATTTGCTTAATCTATTAGTGTAGTCTTCAGAATCTCCAAAAAATAAATTAAAGTATTCTTCTGTAAAATTTTCTGCAAAAGAAAAAGCCCTACTCTCTAATAAATTTTCCTTTGAGAGCTTGGCTTCAAAATTCTTTTGACTATCTAAGATAGAATTAATTGGATCAGGCCTTAAAACACTTATAGCACCTCTAATTATTAGAAATACTATTAATGCCCATAATGTAAATCTTGCGACCCTAATTCCTGTAGCACTTTTAAGTTTAACAGGCTTATCTAAGAATTTCTTCTTACTTTTATCCTTATTTTTTTCTTTTGTTTCTTTATCAATTTTTTCATTAGTGCCTTTTTTCTTAAAAAACATTTCATCACACTCCTTTTCTTAATATTAATCTATATAATAATCATCCATTTCATTTGAAATAGTTGATTTCTTAACTTCTGCTTTATTTTCCATGTCTCTTTTTTCAGATGTCCAGTTAATAATTCCACTTTCAAATTCATCCAGATTATCTTCGGCTAAAATATCATCTTCAATAATTTCATTCTCTTTTGTCTTTCTTTTAAATTTAAATATCTTTACTTTATCTTTTAATTTTTCTATTAAAGTATTTAAATTAAATTTCTTTTGTTTTTTATTAACTTTTCTAGGATAAAGCTCTTCTCCATCATCGCATCCAACATCACCTCCAACAAGTAATCTATCACTTGGTACTTTCACTTTTCTTAAATCTTTATCATCATCAAAGAAATATCCTTGAAACTCTATCATTTCTCCTGCATTTTGATATATCATCTTTCCCTTTACTTTAGGTAATGAAGCTGCTGAAGGATCATCTAAAACAATCTCTGAAGCTTTTCCTGAAGGAACTCTTCCACAAATTCTTCCAGTAACATTACTTCTAATTTGACCATTAACAACATTAGCATCAGGACGTTGTATTCCAAATATCATGTGTATTCCTGTTGCTCTTGCAACTCTACCAAAGGATGATAATATACCAGTAATTTCATCTGCTATTTCTTTTTCTTCCTTAGGTACAGAATTAGGATCTATTACTTCTGCAAGTTCATCAATAACTAAAAGCACTCTATACATCTTCTTAGAGCTTTTTTTGTTATATTGATTTATATTTTTAGCTCCTACTTCTAATAAAGCCTTTTGTCTCAATCCATTTTCTTTAACTAAAGTTTTTAAAACTTCTAAAAGCTTTGGCCTATCAATAATGGTTTCTCCATATCTTTTATATCCATCAGAAAACTCTAAACCGGCTTTAAAATCTACAAAAAAACATTTATGTCCACGTGCTAAAAACTGCCAAACAATAGATCTTATAGTTACAGATTTACCTGAGCCTGTTGCCCCTGCTACTAAAAAGTGAGGATCCACATCAAAGTCAACTACTATTTCTTCTACTTCATTTCTTCCTATGGAAACTAAGTTATCCTTTTCTTTTATAACATTGTCATTCCAATATAAAGTTACTTTTTTTCTTTCTTCTTCAGTTTTTTCTTCTCCAGTTCCTCCAGGCATAACTAAAACTCCTGGAACAGTTTTTAAAATAACTTCATCCTTTCTCTTACCTTGCTTTATCTCTTTAATTGATATATTTAAATTTGTTTCAATATCTTCTTTTTTCTTTTTCCACTCAGAAAATTTAACCAATCCTCTAAATTTATATATTTCATAACCTACATTATCTTTATATTTATATAAAAGCATAGGTGGTCTTCCATCTTGACCTACAATTCCCGCTGTTTCTAATGCAGCTGACAGCTTCTTATTGCCACCACTTCCTGAAATAATGTTTAAATATAAAATAAATGAAATAACAAAAAAGATTAAATAATCTAAAACAGTATTATTAATATTGGTTGTGTTATTTATTTTTAAGTTACTTATAATGCTGAAATTCTTAAACAAAGGAATTAATGGGATCAGAAAATTAATTAAAGATCCTAATAGAAGTTTTCTATTTCTAAGCTTTTTAGTACCATAAAAAATTCCTTTAGCAATACCAACTATAAAGTCTTTAATAATAATAAATAAACTTCTAATTAACTCTTCTATGTCTTTATCTAATCCATCCATCTACATCCCCCCACTCCAAATTCTAAATATCCAAATTGCAAGTTTTTTTAATTGTCTAATAAATCTTTTTAACTTTCTAATAAGTTTTTTTCCTTTGAAAAATACCCTTGATATTATTGAATAGGCTATACTTAAGCCTATTACTGTTACAACAATAACAACTATTTGATCTGTCATTTAATTTCTCCTTTCTAAAAATTTATAAAAAAATAAAATCTAATAAAACTTAGATTCTATAATTTCTCAATATTTAATTTATATAAATTTAAATAAGACTATCGTTATAAAATAACTCAATATTTATTAGTCTTCCATTAGCAGTAAAATACTTCTTTAAATAAGGTTTTTCATTTTGAATATTTATTATTTTTATTTTATCAATACTATATTCTTCACTATCTTCTAATTCAATAATTACAAATCCATTATCATATTTAGCATTTATAACATTTAACTGGACAACATCTTTTATTTCGTTAGCTTTTTTATTCAAAATCACTATTGTTCCAATTAACAGAATACAAATTCCAATTAAAAATATTCTTCCTCTCATAAATATTCATCATCCTTTCCCATTAAATAAATAAAAAAGAACTAAAGTTTAAAATGTAAATTTAAACTTTAATTCTTTTGCTATATAAATATTTTTTAGAAGTTTCAAACTTTGAATGTCTTAATGCAGCTTTGACTTCTTCTTCAATAATTTTTTCTTTTTCATCTTCATTAACTTCAACTAATTCTTTCATTAGTTCTTTTTTAACTAGCTTTGCATAAGCTCTTCTAAGATCATGACATTTGAATCCTAATTCTTGAGCTTTGGCTTGCATAGTTCTTGTAGCATAGAATAGTTTTTCATCATTATCTTTATCTTGTAAAAAGTTTTTTAATTTATTAGATAAATATTTATCTTCTAAACATTTAACTTCTCCATATTTGCCACCTTTTCCATCTCTAACAGTTACAAATATATCATTATTTTTTATTTCTATATCTTCTTTTATAAGAGCTTCTACTTCAAAAACTCTTAATCCTGAAACAATCATTAATCTATAAGCCAATCTAAGCTTTTCATCTCTAATTCTATTTATTCTTCTTAACCTATCTTTTAACTCATAAGGCTCATAACTTTTATGTCTATTTTCACTTTTATTTTTTATAATTGATTTTAAATCATCTTCAGGAATAATATTTATATTTTTATTATTATCTTGAATCAATCTTATAGAATTTATTACCTGGCTTAATTCAGTTTTATTTTTTATAGATTTTAAATTATTTAAAATATCATTATTTTTACTATCTCTATTGTTATAAAAAAATCTTTTAAAAGAACTTAAGTAACATCTTTTTGTATTATCTCTAAGTTTCTTTTTATTTAATTCATTTTCTAAAATATTAATATATTCTTTATCCATATCACAAAAAATCCTTTAATATATTTATACAACTAATGATATTCCATAATTTTAAAAAATTCTATCAAAACTTTTTAATTACTGATATTCTTCACTTCATCAATCACAATCTTATTATTTTTTTTATTTTCTTTAATTGTAACATCTATTTCCTGATTCAATTTATCTCTTACCTTATAATAAAAAGCTCTATCATCTTTAAAAATTATTTCTCCATCCACTTCTAAAACAGTTTCAAATTTCCCCTTATCTTTATCTATAATAAATTCTATTACCTTAGCTTTTTTATCTACTGGCTCTCCATAAGAAATAGTTTTATAGATATCTATATACAACCATAAAAAAAGTATTGTAAATATAGTTAATATAATTTTTTCAAAGTATCTCATATATAAAACAATTTCCTTTCTATATTTGCTAAATTTATTTTTTTATTTATATTAATCTCTTTCATTGTATTTATCTCATTTCCTTCCAAAAATAATAACTTCTCTCTCCATTCTTTCCTTAATAAAAAATGATAACAATAGTTTCACTATTGCTATCATTTCATATGAATCACTTACAATTCAACACTCTCCTCTCCCGCCCCCTCACCTCTCTAGGGAATGATGTTACTATCGTTCCATCATTCCCTCTCGAATTTCCGTCTTACGCCGTCAATTCGAGGGGGCATATATGTATATATCCATATACCATATTCGTCGTAATATTCCATTCATTCATAGTCTACTAACGTATCCTATTTCATTCATTACATATTACTTACTCTATGGTATATATGTATATATACATATATACCCCATTATACGTATGGGTACTAAATACATTTAAACCTATTATTTATAGTATTTATATTGTGGGAACGATAAAAATTATTAAAATTCAAAGTTCCCACCTATGTTCCCACACGTGTTCCCACATTCATTATTATGTTTTTTATAGTTTTATATGGCTCTTTTTCAATAACAATCTTTCTAAATGTTTTATCACCAATTCTAATCTTTTTAGTAAATCTGCTACGGTCATTATCACAAGAGATCCAACCTAAACTACGCCAAATTTTCATTTTTTCTTGTGGTAACATAAAATCTTTTTTTGATAATAACTCAAAAAAAATTTCTCTATCTACATAAATTTTATCATTATGATTTATTATTTTTTCTTTTAGTTTTACCATTAAAACTTCAACTATTAATACATAATCTTTAGTTAAATTATTTAATAATTCAAAATCCATTTTTCAGCCTTCTTTCTATTATGTTTTATATAAATTATAAAGCATTTTTGAATAAAAAAATAAGCTAAAAAATGTTTATATTTTAATTTTGTAGCTTATCATATTCATCTGCTTTTTTAAATTTTTCTTCTAAAATTTCTTGATTTTCATTAAATACTTCAAGATGTTTTTCAGCTAGCCAATCCTTATAGTCAATTCCTTTTTCCTTTAAAATAATTTCAATAATTTTCTTTGAAATCCCTTTATTGTTTTCTTTTTTAACAGCCATTATAATAGCTCCTTTCTTAAAATATTTTTATATTTATAATTTAATTATTAATTGCTACTAACAATTCATAAGCTTTAATTTCTGTGTCATATACTGTATATTAGCTTTTAATAATACATTGCCATTATTATCTTTAATCTAATTCTTTTTCTTCTATAAATTGCTTAATAATGTTATATATTAATATACTTGGTGTCCTACAATCTCTTACATAATCAGAGACAAATATTTCATAAAACTTTATATATTCATCATCTGTTAAATATATAGTAACTCGTCTTGTTCTTGGCTCATTAGCAGTCCCATAAATAATCTTACTTTTATCTAAAACTGGATTATCAATCCAATCTTTAATAATAAAACTTGCTATTTTAGCAAACTTTACACTATATTTATGAAGCCCTTCTCTAACTATATATCTTTCTAACTTAATTCTCATATCTTCATTTATTCTTACTGCTTCCTTATGCATCTTTTCTCTCTCCTAAAGCTTAATTTTCTTTAGCTTATTACTTATCTTATGCTTCATATGAATTTCTTTTGATAGAACTTTTACTATTAACCAATTATTTGGATTTAGTCTATTTTTTCTAATAATCTCTTTCTGTTTTCTTGTTGGATTTTTCCCTTTCATACCTTAACTCCTCCTTTTAAACTTAAAATAACATTAATAAAATAAATACTAATACTTACTTTATTAATACTATTTAATAAGATTTAATTGCTTTTAAATGCTTAAAAAATCTAATTAATTTATTATAAAAAGGTGCTCTTTTTGAACACCTTTTTATAGCTTAAAATATATCTAAAACATTATTTTTTGTTTTGTAACTATACCATTAACAACTAATCTTTCAACAGTCCCTTCAACTCCGTTACAAGTAACTAAGCTAAATACTTTTCCACTAGATAAATCTTTATTTTTAGTATAGTAATTACTATTTACATTTTTATTTTCTAAAACTTCTACAAGATCACTTCCTGGATTATTACTAAAAAAGCTATCATATATATCACAAATAAAAATAGAAAATATATCACATTCCATAGTCTTATTTTCTGTGTATATATAGAACTTTTCGTGCTGCTCCATATATTCTTTGTTTAAAAATTTCCTAAGCTCTCCAAACATCTGAAACTCTCTCATATTATGGCCATAAATCTTTATATGATCTTCTGATAAGTCTTTCTTTGCATCACTAAATATAGAGCCTAAAGGATTATAATTTCCTTCTAAATCCTTATATAAATATTCTTCGTTTGTATCTCCTATAAGTATTGGATAATCTACAGTTGTTCCTGGAATATAGATCCACGCCACTATATCTTTATTTTCATTTTTTAACTTATGAAAATCTATTTTTCTATTTAATGGATTATTTTCATCTTCAGTTACTACTACTTCTCTAATGGCTTTATTCTTCTCTTTAGTATCTATGGAATATTTAGCTTCATTAAAGGCTAAATAAAGAAATACTATAGTAGCTAGTAAAAAGATTATCCCCACTATAACACTAATTCCCTTCCTCATAAGCCATCCTATTTTTCTTCTATTTTTTTCTTAGTCTTATTTTTAATAAGAAAAGCTACTGATGCAAGTAAAGCACATCCTGCAGCTAAACCTAAATAAATATTTGTTTTATTATTATAGCTTGTATCAGGTACTCCTGGCGTTTCTACTTCAGGAATTGGTGAATGTTTTGGTATTGCATTAACATCATAAATCATATTTTTATCTACCTCACTCCAAGTTGGAATTGAAATTAAAAAAGGTGTTATATTCTCGTAATTTGCTATATCTACAGCACTTACTAAATATACACCAACTTCTAAATTTTCTATTTTTCCTTTTCCTTCAGAATCTGTAACTAAAGTATTCTCAATACTCTTTGATAAAGTCGCTAGTTTATTTGCAGCTGACTCTAAATCATTGACTTTTGTTATTGAGTTTAAATCTAATTCTGAGGAGCTGTAATCTCCCGTTAATTTATACTCTCCATCTATTACATCTGCTACTTTATTTACAGAGAGCTTCACATTGCTTTTATCTTTTACTTTTTCTGCATCTTCAAGTTCTATTGAAATACTTCCCTTGTATTCTTTATCTACATCCTTAAGTATTTCTTTAATTGGAACTAAAGTATCTTTATCTTTTATTTCTTTTTCTATTACAATAGAATTGTTTTCTAAATTGCTTTTGTTATTAACTTCAGCATTTGCTACTATTGATAAAGATGATGTTATTAAAACCGTTGCAATTAAACATTTAAGCCCTAGTTTCACACATATCTTCTCCTTTCTATATTTACATAATTTTTCAATATACTAAACTTTTTAATAATCAGTTATAGCTCTAATCTCCTTATCAAACTTACGCTTATTTTTCACTCTTTTAAAAGTTTCAGCCATAAGTTTTCTTCTTTCTTCATCTGTTAAACAATTTAATTGTTCTATTGATTTTACTATATTAACTTCTTTAAATTCTCCTTGCACTTCATCTTTTGTTAAATAACTTAAATCTACTGGAATTCCTTCTGCACATAATCTAAATCTATCCTGGAGCTTTTCAAAATTATATGTGGTGTTAGAAACTAATGACTCTACTGTTCCACCTTCATACATAATTTTCAATGCTTGTTCTATATCCGTATTTAATCACTTTCCTTTCTATATTTTATTAATGCTTTTTCATAATTATCTGTAATAATTTCATCTCCATTTTCATTATCCCAAACTATCCATTTACACTTATTCATTTCATATCCTCCAATTTAGTTTGTAATAGTAACAAATCACATCTTATATCTGAATGGCTTATTAAGGTAAATTTATTTTCACTAAAATAACTTTTTCCCAAGCAAGATGATTTACTTCTTTCTCTGCTTTTTTAACTAATTCTTCGTCAGATAATTCATTATATTCAGAACCGTACCCATCTAAAATATCGTCTATTAACTCTTCCTCGTCCCAAGACCTAAAATAAATTCTTTCATCACTACAATAATACTCGTCTAATTCAGCTTCTCCAAACTTTCCAAGCCACCAACTATAACCATCACTACCTACAACTTCACTATCAACCATTACCTTAACTTCCAATGTTGGATTTTTACTCATAAGTTTTGCTAAATTATTTAAATTTTCTTGTTGAATTTCTATTTCTTTTCTCATAAATTTCTTCCTCCTATTTATGTTTTAGTTCACAATAGTTACAAAGAACTAAATCGCTAAAAGCGACGGCTGGAGTTAGTGATTAAACTTAATTATATATGGAAAAAATAAGAAGTGA
>CAKSGI010000059.1 GCA_934454005.1 uncultured Eubacteriales bacterium
CATCAGTAGCTAACTGTTGCCTTTCATATTTTGAAATTCCTTTATACATTAATGGTAACTCTACATTCTCAAGTGAATTCAAACAAGAAATTAAATTAAATCCTTGAAATATAAAACCTATCTCTCTATTTCTAATTTTTGATAAATTCTTGTCTTTTATATCAGATACTTTTTTACCCTTTAAAAAATATTCGCCTGAAGTTGGTACATCTAAACACCCAAGTATATTCATAAGTGTAGACTTTCCAGACCCAGACTGCCCCACAATTGTAACGAACTCACCTCTATTTATTTTCAAAGATACATTATCAATAGCTCTTACCTCATTTTCTCCTGGATTATAAATTTTATATACCTTTTCTAAAGTTATTAAGTTTTCCAAATATATCACCTCAATATTTTTACAGAAGTAGTATTTTCAAAAATCAATAGCAAAATTCCATAAAAATTCAATATTATTTTTTTATGACAACTTAAATAATATATCTTATAATAAATACATAATTTAAATTATATACTTAGTTGAGGTGAACACTTATATGATTAATAACTACTGGAAACAATTTAAAAGCGGTACTGACATAAGAGGTATAGCTACAAACAGTGTAAAAGGCGAAAAAATCAACTTAACGGATAATACCATAAAAAAAATCGTTCTTAGTTTTGCACTATGGTTATCTAAAAGACAAAATAAAAGCTACAACAAAATAAAAATTTCCGTAGGACATGATTCTAGAATCTCAGCTAATAGAATTAAAAATGTTATCTTAGAGTCCTTAAGTTCAATAGGTATACATGTCTTAGATTGCGGTTTATCATCTACGCCTGCTATGTTTATGACAACTGTTGATTTAAACTGCGATAGCGCTATACAAATAACTGCAAGCCATCATCCATTTAACAGAAATGGTCTTAAATTCTTTACAAAAGACGGAGGCCTTGAAAGCACAGATATAAAAAATATACTCCAGATCGCCCAAGATGAAAACTATTGTAAAACTTTTAACAAAGGAAATATTCAAAAAATTGATTTCATGCAAATTTACTCTGAACACTTAAAAAACATAATCAAAAAAGGTGTAAACAATACTATCAACTACGATCAGCCATTAAAAGGATTCAAAATTATAGTAGATGCTGGTAATGGTGCAGGAGGTTTCTATGCAAATGATGTTCTTAAACCTCTTGGTGCAAATATTGAAGGCAGTCAGTTCCTAGAACCAAATGGTATGTTTCCAAACCATATTCCAAATCCTGAAAATAAAGAAGCTATGTCTTCTGCCTCAAAAGCTACCATTAATGCAAAGGCCGATTTAGGCATTATATTCGATACAGATGTTGATAGAGGTGCCGTTGTTGACTCTGATGGCAATGAGATTAATCGTAACAAACTTGTTGCTCTAGCTTCTGCTATTGTTCTTGATGAAAATAGTGGTGGAACAATAGTAACGGATTCTATAACATCAAATGGATTAAAAGACTATATTGAAAACGAATTATCAGGTACTCAACATAGATTTAAACGTGGATACAAAAACGTTATAAACGAAGCAATAAGACTTAATAAGGAAGGAGTAAATTGTCCTTTGGCAATCGAAACTTCAGGTCATGCAGCACTTAGAGAAAACTACTTTTTAGATGACGGTGCATATCTTGTTACAAAAATAATTATTAAAATGGTAAATTTAAAAAAACAAAATAAAAATCTTAAAAGCTTAATTGAAACTCTTAAAGAACCTTTAGAAAGTGCAGAAATTAGAATCCCTATTTTAAAAAGCAATTTTAAAAAAACTGGGAACAATGTTATAAATGGATTAACTTATTTCGTTAAAAATAAAACTGGTTGTAATATTATCAAAAATAATTATGAAGGTATTAGAGTAAATTTTGATAAGAATAATGGTGATGGATGGTTTTTATTAAGGCTTAGTGTACATGATCCTATTATGCCATTAAATGTAGAAAGTGATACCAAAGATGGTGTTAAAAGCATTTTAAAGCTTATTTATGAATATTTAAAAGATTGTGATGGTTTAGATACATCTAAAATAAAAAAATATTTATAAACAATCTAAAAAGTGGATTATTTTATAAACGCCCTATTTATTGCGCATAAAACTCCATTTATAGAAGCTAAATTTATATTATTTTCTATCCCAACACCAAAAATATGTTTTCTATTTAAATCCTCGAGTTCAATATATGCAATTGCTTTTGAATCAGAACCAGAAGTTATAGAATGTTCATTATATGACACAAGCCTAAAATTCTTAATCCCTATGTCTTTTATCGCATCAAAAAAAGCATCTACTGGACCGTTCCCAGAACCAATCACGTTGTTAACTTTAACATCATCTATTAATATTTCACCAGTAAATATAACTACATCGTTGTTAGAATTTAGACCCTCATTTATTTTATAAGCTAGCAACTTATATTTTTGGGGAATATCTATATAACTCTTATTAAAGATATCAAGCAACTCTTTTGGACACAACTCTCTCCCTAACACTTCACATTCCTTTTTTACCAAATCTCCAAACTCTTTACGCATAAATTTAGGTAAATCATATCCAAAAATCTGTTTCATAATAAAAGAAACTCCGCCTTTACCAGATTGAGAGTTAATCCTAATAACAGGTTCATATTCTCTACCAATATCAGCAGGATCTATAGGAAGATACGGAACTTGCCATGTTTCTAAATTATGTTCCTCCATATACTGAATACCCTTGTTTATTGCGTCTTGATGAGAACCAGAAAATGCAGTAAAAACCAACTTGCCAGCATATGGTTGACGTTCATGTATTTTCATCTTTGTACATCTTTCATAAACTTCTTTATAATAAGGCAATTTAGAAAAATCTAGTTCAGGATTTATTCCCTGTGTATACATGTTTAATCCTAACGTAATAATATCAAGATTTCCAGTCCTTTCGCCGTTACCAAATAGCGTACCTTCCACCCTTTGTGCACCTGCCAACAAAGAAAGTTCCGCCCCTGCAATACCAGTTCCTCTATCATTATGAGGATGTACACTTATAATTGCAGACTCTCTATTAGGAAGATTCCTTATAAAATATTCTACTTGATCAGCGTATGTGTTTGGTGTGCACATTTCAACAGTATTCGGAAGATTAAGTATAATTGGGTTTTCTCTTTTAGCCTCTAAAATTTCCATTACATCTGAACAAATTTTTACGGCATTATCCATTTCTGTCCCAGAAAAGCTTTCTGGTGAATACTCATATCTTATGTTTGTATCTTTCGATATCTCCTTAGATAAGTTTTTTATAAGCCTTGCACCCGTTTTGGCAATGTCTATTATTCCACTCATATCTTTATTGAAAACTACTTTCCGTTGGAGAGTAGACGTTGAATTGTAAAAATGTATAATTACATTTTTAGCCCCTTTAATTGCCTGAAAGGTTTTATTTATTAAATGTTCTCTTGATTGAACCAATACTTGAATAGTTACATCATCAGGTATAAGATTTTCTGTTATCAACTTTCTACAAATTTTAAATTCTGTCTCTGATGATGACGGAAACCCCACCTCTATTTCTTTAAAGCCCATTTCGCAAAGAACATTAAAAAATTCTATTTTTTCCTCTAGATTCATAGGATTAACAAGCGCTTGATTACCATCTCTTAAATCTACACTACACCAAATCGGAGCCTTAGTTATAGTATTGTCAGGCCATTTTCTATCTTTAATCTTTACAGGATTAAATGCCTTATATTTGTTTTTACTAAAACTCAAACTAATCACCCCTATTACTCTTTGACATACTTACATTATATTTAAAACAAACTTTCATGGTGATTTTCTAAATTATTTCAAAATAAAGTCAAACATATTTGACTAAACAAAAATAAAAATATAATATTATAATATAATCAGCAAATTAACATTTTGGAGGAACTTTATGAAAGAAGAATTTTTAACAAAGAATATACTTGACCTAAAAAAAACCATTGCAGAAAATCTGTTTAAAAACACATTTTATCCCTGGGAAGTAATTCCAAAAATATCAGAATTTATTATAGAATTCGGGGAAACCTTATCACCCGAACAATATGATAAATTAGGAGAAAATATATGGATTTCTAAAAGTGCGAAAATAGCTAATAGTGCGAATATTAATGGACCCACAATAATCTGTGAAGGTGCAGAAATTCGACATTGTGCCTTTATAAGAGGAAACGCTATCATTGGTAAAAACGCAGTTGTAGGAAACTCTACAGAACTAAAAAATGTAATTTTATTTGATAATGTTCAAGTACCTCACTATAATTACGTTGGTGACTCTGTTCTTGGATATAAAGCACACATGGGTGCTGGATCGATCACATCAAATGTTAAATCAGATAAAACACTTGTCACTATTAAACATGAGCCCAAAATAGAAACAGGTTTAAAAAAATTTGGCGCAATTTTAGGTGACTATGTGGAAATTGGATGCAACTCTGTCTTAAACCCAGGAACTATTGTAGGTAAAAATAGCAATATATATCCTCTTTCTATGGTTAGAGGCCTAATTCCACAAAATAGCATATATAAAAATCAAGGTGAAGTGGTAGAAAAAATTGATAAACATGCAAAAATAGACTCTTAACCTCCTTATGTCTAGTATAATTTCAAAAAAATTAATAGGAGAATACAATATGCGATTAGATAAATTTTTGAAAACATCAAGAATCATTAAAAGAAGAACTATTGCAAACGCTGCTTGCGATGCAGGAAAAGTTCTAGCTAACGGTAAGGTAGCAAGAGCATCATATGATGTCAAAATAGGCGATATTTTAGAAGTTTCACTTGGATCACGTATATTAAAAATTGAAGTGTTAAATATTAACGAATACGTTAAAAAAGATGAAGCCACATCTATGTATAAACTTGTGGAATAATAGAAAGTTATAATATCCAAATTATTAATAAACCTATAGCTCTGCTCAAAAAATCTATATAAATTTACAGCAAATTAACACATAACCTAATACTAGCAAATATAAATAAATATAGTTCCCCAGTATAATAATTGACTCCATTTTAATAAGCGATAAACAAAATAACATTACTAAGTAAAATTTCGTACCCATGAGTAAATTTATCCCCCAAAATATAAATTACATCTATTTTTGCAAAAATGGTCATATCCAATTAAAAACAATGCTGACTCCGATAAAAAACGAAGTCAGCATATTGTTTAAAACTTAATTATTTCTACTATATTGCGATTTTTTGTGCTATTCACATAATTTGGTGAGATTCAATACTTTTATGTAGTTTATTAAATTCTATTTTTGCGATTAATATTAAAAAATTTAACCTTAAGTTTACAATGTTCCTTTTTATTTGATTTAAAAACAGATTTAATAATCTTTTTAACAATAGATATAATTGGGGAAAATATAATTTTATATATTTTATGTAAAACCTTTTTTATAATAATTATTATTGTTATAGTAACTTTCATGAATATTTTACTAACAGATGTTTGATAAATAAAAAATCCTAAGAACTCACCCATTATTATATAAAATCGTAGATTCCCACGGTTGATGGCAAGGGAAAATAAAAAAGTTAAAAATCCACATAATAAACAATAAATTATGTCTTGAATAAATAAATGTTTTTTATTACTCTTAAATGCAAATCTCACAGACTTAAAAATGTCATATAAAAGTCCTAAGATTGAGCCTAAAACCAAAGACCATAGAAAAATTATTACTTGTATATTTAAATCTATCCCAACAAGGCTCACTCCTATCTAAATAATTTTGATAATAATCCTGATCCACTAGAATGATTCTCTGTATATGTCATAGAATATATTTCTCCATCTAGAGTAAGTTCACCGGTTTCTAAACTTAGTTTACTAATATGTAAATTTTGACCTTTTATAGTTAGCTCACCTAACTCTGTATATGCGACAACAGCCTGTTCATCAAAACTATCAACATCAGACACACCAGTTAATGTTAAAGCTTTTCTGTTCTCTAATATTAAACTGTGTGGAAGCTTGGCCCTGTTTTTTTCATCAACCATTTTAATTCCCTCCAAAGCATTTTATAATTATATATATGTTTTGAAGAGAATTATTATAACTTTATAATATTATTTTCGTACAGTAAATAAACGTAAATGATTTTTTAGCTTTGTACAAAAGTAATATTTAAACAAGGTTATTCAATATAATTATATTATTCAAAGAATATTAGCCTTAAACAGTTGGGGGAATAAGTTTTATGAATAGAAAACATATACCAAAAAACACTAATCCAGCCAAATACCTTACTACACGTCAACAAAAAAAATCTGTTAACTCCATAACAGATATCTATGATGGCTTGTTTTATACAATGGATTACACCGCAGACTATAAACTAGATAAAGTTTTAAATGAGGGAATATCTAATATAGAATATATGAAGAAATTCTTGCAATGTCAGCTGTTAAATAGTGATTTAGACATAAATGGTACTGTAGATGCTGGGTGTAGCGCTTTTTGTGTAAAAGACCCCACAGATCATATTATTTATGGTCGCAACTTCGATTACAAAATGGATATGACCGCTGTATTAATACGGACTAATCCTAAAAATGGCTATAAATCCATCGGTATGGTGGATGCTGGTTGGATAGGATATAGAATAGGTAGTCTTAGCAACAAAGTCACAGATATTTCTACGTCTACATTTTTTCCATATTTAGTTATGGATGGAATGAATGAAAAAGGGCTAGTTATAAGTACTCTTAAAGTTAGAGAAAAAGGAACAAGCATAAATACAGGAAAAACTAAGATAATAACACCAATAGCAATACGACTTGTACTTGATCGTGCTGCAAATGTATCAGAGGCAATAAAACTTTTAGAGAGTTATGATATGAATTCCTCTATGAAAGATGCAGATTTTCATTTTCTAATATCAGATGCCAGTGGAAGAACCGTTGTAATAGAATACTGCAATGATACTATGTCTATTCTTAATAATACTTATGTTACAAATTTTTATCTTTTACCTGGAATGCAAGGTAAATGCCGTGGTATGGATCGTTATGAAATTATAAAATCCACACTTTCCTTTAAAAACAGTATTCTAACAAAATCGGAGGCTATGTCACTTCTTGAATTAATAAGTCAACCCGAAACAGAGGAAAGTACTAGCATGACTCAATGGTCTATAGTTTATGATTTAAACGATCTAAATGCAACTGTTTCAATAAGAAGAAATTATAAAAAATTATTTTACTTCGAAATAAAGTAGATAACTACTATCCTATTTTTAATTAAAGCTAGTCTCAGCGTTTTAGTAAAAAAATGTCTATAAAGCTATATAAAAATATTTATTTGTATTCTTTTTGTACAAATGTTATAATAAAGCAAAGAGTATGAGGAGTGTATAATATGCATATAAATATTAAAAATGTAGACATGGAATATCAAAAAGGGAAAAAAGTCCTAAATAATATTAACTTAGAAATGCACAGTCCTAACTTTATAGGCCTTTTAGGCCCTAATGGTGCAGGTAAAAGCACTTTTATGAAATTATTAATTTCAAAAATAATTCCAACATCCGGAGAAATAAAAATTGATAATCAGACATTAAAAAAATGTGAAAATGATTTAAAAAAACGTTTGGGCTATCTACCCCAAAGCTTCGGATTATATGACGAATTGACAGTCTACGAATTTTTAGATTATATGTGTGCACTTAAAGAAATCAAAAATAACTCTAAAAAAATTATCACCCAAGCTATTGAACAAACAAACTTACAAGAAAAAATAAACTTTAAAATAAAAAATCTTTCAGGAGGACAAAAGCAACGTGTAGGTATAGCTCAAGTTCTTTTAGGAGAACCTGAACTTGTTATTTTAGACGAACCCACAGTTGGATTAGACCCTGAAGAAAGAATTAAATTTAGAAATACATTTTTGCAAATTGCAAGCAATAAAATAGTATTATTATCAACCCACATTATAGATGATATTCAGGCCACATGTAATAGAATTATAATTATAAACGGTGGCAAAATTTTATTTGATGGAACCTCACCTGAATTAATAAAAATGGTTAATGGACATGTTGGTTGTATAGAAGAGAAAAACAATGAAGATCTAGGTAAAAGAATAGGAAACAAATATAAAGTTACCTCTAAATTATTTACTGGTAAAGGGATATCCTGCAGGATTATTGGCAAACAAATTGAAAACTCTATTCCTTTAATAGAGCCCACTTTAGAAGACGCCTACACATATGTAATATATAATGGAGGTGTTGACTAATGGGCCATAGTTTTATTACTTATGAAATAAAGCGAATTTTCAAATCTCGATTTACTCAAGTAATAATTCTAATCTCAGCAATATTTCCGATTTTGGGAATACTTATTTCTAAATACATAGATTCCAATATTAGTGGCGTGATTTTAGGTATTAATAGTTCAACTATTTTGTCTGAAACCATACTTTACCCAACAAAAACAGGAGCCATATTGTCATCTATTGTATTTACTGCACTTACAGTTTTTGAATTTGACAAAATGTTTAAATATAGAACCAATCAAATTATTGAACCAATATCCAATCCTATAAAAATAAATCTAGCAAAAGTCATAGGTTTAATCTGCGCAGGATTAGTTTCTGTCATTATTTCAATGATAATTATGGTCCCACATTATATTTACAATATTGGTACTTTAGAGAGTTTTAATTATTATATTCTTAGTTATATAATAATAATTTGGGGGACAATTATTTTTTCGGTAATGATGTCTGCTGGATTTTATTTAATATTTAGGCACAATAATATAACATATATTGTTATGTTTTTTGCAATTATATTTAGTTGTATCGCGGGTTTCATCAATTATCAGTATATGTGGGCTCAAACAGGAGCTGGTGGCTTTTCTGAATATTTCGGAGACGGTAACACTGTTTTAGGAATGCTATGGAATAGACTATTTGGATTTTTGGTATCTTTAGGGATACTTTTAGCAGGACTTTTATGTAATAGATGTTATGAAAAAGGAATATTTAAATCTTTTTTTAAAAATTGTCAAAAGTACAAGTTTATGCCAATTTGCTTTGCATTATCTTTATGTAGCTCAGTCTTCGTTTTTAACAATGAACCGATATTTAAAAATATCTCACTTGGCGATATGGTAACTATCCTTCCTAACCACACCGATTTGAATATAAATAACAATATTATAAGTACCTCAGATATACTTGTTAATTTAAACATTGATAAAAACAAAAAATACGCAAGTGGTGTATATACTCAAAAGTTGCAAAATATTACTGATATTCCACAAACTTTATACCTTGAAATAGCAAATGGATACCTTATTGATGAAATTAAACTAAACAATGAAAATATAAATTTAACATCAGTTTCGCCGCAAATCTTAGTACAAGCAAAATATAAAAATCTCTTTCAATTGACTATCCCCGAAAATAGTAATACAACAATAAGCATTTGTTATTCTGGAACACCTAAATTTATAAGCTTAGATAAAAATTTTTCTAAAGGAATTAATAAAGATTACATAGATTTAAATCGCACTTCTATTGCACCTTCTCTTTTTAATAATCAAAAAAATAAGTCTATTAAAGGGACAGTAAAAGTTAATTCTGATCTTACAGTTATAACTCAGGGAGAAAAAAATTACAAATTGGATGAGGATAATGGAATAGCAACCTGGAGTTTTTCATGTGATTCACCAACAGATATGTCTTTAATAGCTGGAAGGTATGAAGTATTTGAAAGAAATGTAAACTGCACTAACATTGAATTTTTTTATCCTACTTCTGCATCTGAAGAACTAAAAGATAGAGGAACAGATATTTTAGATATATTTTCATACTTTTCTCAAAAATTTGGGTCACTCAATCAGGATGCATTTAAAACAGTTATAACATCTGGAACACATGGTAATACTGGACATGCCGATGGTAACATTTCATATGTTTCCGAAGACTGTTTAACAAAAAGAATTAATAGTGATTCGCAAGCATCTCAATCTGATAATTTCGCCTTATTGACACATGAAATTGCTCATGAATGGTGGGGAATTGGAATAAATGTATCTAATGGAGATAGCAATAATG
>CAKSGI010000060.1 GCA_934454005.1 uncultured Eubacteriales bacterium
CTTTTAAGGTCTAAGGCTACACAAAAAATACAGATAGGAGAAAAAATTACTCATGGTAAAGGTGCGGGCTCAAAGCCTGATGTAGGGCAAAAAGCGGCCGATGAGAATAGAGAAGATATTGCAGCTGCATTACAAGGAACGGATATGGTGTTCATTACTGCAGGAATGGGTGGAGGAACAGGAACAGGTGCAGCACCTGTTGTTGCAGAAATTGCAAGAGAAATGGGAATACTTACAATTGGGATAGTAACGAAACCTTTTTCTTTTGAAGGTAGAAAACGTATGGAACAAGCTGAAAAAGGAATAAGCGCTTTAAAAGAACATGTTGATTCTCTTGTTGTTATACCTAATGAACGTTTGAAATATGCAAGTGAACAAAGAATTACACTTGTTAATGCTTTTGCTGTAGCTGATGATGTTCTTCGTCAGGGAGTACAAAGTATTTCTGACCTAATTTTAGTGCCAGGTTTAGTCAATTTAGATTTTGCTGATGTTACTACTGTTATGAAAGATGCAGGATATGCGCATATGGGTGTTGGTCGTGCGACAGGCAAGGATAAAGCAGAAAATGCAGCTAATATGGCAATTTCTAGTCCACTGCTTGAAACGGCAATAAACGGTGCCACTGGTGTTATAATTAATATTACGTCTTCTCCAGATGTTGGCTTGGATGAAATTGAAACGGCGTCAATGATGATATCAGAGCAGGCCGATTCAGAGGCTGATATAATTTGGGGTGCTGCTTTTGATGAGGAAATGGAAGATGAAATAAGTGTTACAGTAATAGCTACTGGGTTTGATTCTAGAGATAAAAATGTTCAAGCTTTACCTCAGGCACAGAAAACTTTTACGGGCAAAAGAGACTCTTTTAAGGAAGACTTATTTAATCTTAGCGAAAATAAAAGTAGTGAAGTAAAACATAAGATTATTCCCGAAGTTGAAGAAGACGATGCATTTTATGATATAATGTCTATATTTAATAAGAAATAGGAATAGAAATCAATTCATATTTTATAAAATTTAGCACGAACAAATTATTATTTGCTCGTGCTATGTTATATAAAGAATTCTGTTTGAATAAAATAATAAAAAAACACACACTCAAAATAGAGTGTGTTGTCTATGGTGGACGTTAACGGACTTGAACCGCTGACCTTTCGCACGTCAAGCGAAAGCTCTACCAGCTGAGCTAAACGTCCAAAAATAAACTGCTGTATTATTATATATTATCTTTTATTAAAAATCAATAGCTGAGGTGATTTATTTGAACAGTGTATATGATAATATTTTTGATTTAATAGGTGAAACTCCAATGTTAAGGCTAAATAAGCTTAAAGAACGAACCGGGATAAAATCAAATATAATTGCAAAGTTAGAATATTTTAATCCAGCGGGGAGCATAAAGGATAGAGTTGCAAAAGCTTTAATAGAAGATGCAGAAAATAAAGGAATACTTACAAACGATTCAACAATAATAGAGCCTACTAGTGGTAATACAGGTATAGGCCTTGCTTGTGTGTCGGCAGCTAAAGGATATAATTTAATTTTAACTATGCCTGAAACGATGAGCATGGAAAGAAGAAATTTGTTAAAGTCATATGGAGCTGAGGTGATTTTAACGGATGGTGCTAAAGGAATGAATGGTGCTATAGAAGAAGCTAAAAGACTGGCAAAAGAAATATCTAATAGTTTTATTCCATCGCAGTTTGAAAATATGGTGAATCCTTTAATTCATAAGAAAACAACAGGACCAGAAATATGGGACGGTCTAGATGGAAATGTTGATATATTAGTTGCAGGGGTCGGGACAGGAGGAACTATAAGTGGAGTAGGAGAATTTTTAAAATCTAGAAATTCTAATATAAGAGTAGTAGCGGTTGAACCTTTTGATTCACCTGTATTATCAGAAGGCATTGCGGGTAAACATAAAATACAAGGAATTGGTGCAGGATTTGTTCCAAAAACTTTAAATACTGAAATTTATGATGAAATAGTTAAAGTTAAGTACGAAGATACAATTGAAACAATGAAGTTACTTACAAAAAGTGAAGGGTTATTTGTGGGAATTTCATCGTCTGCGGTGGTGTGGGCTGCATGTAATATTGCAAAAAGAAAGGAAAATATTGAAAAAAATATAGTTGTGGTATTACCAGATTCAGGAGAACGATATTTGTCTGTTTTGTATAAATAGGGAATTAATGCTAGGCCCTACTTTAGAGGGGAAAATGCGAATAAAATCAAGGAAATTCTGCAAGGAGAGCTTAAGGAATCAAAGGCTGGTGATGAAGAACTCGTGCTGATGATGAGAGCAGTTGAGATTTCGCAAAAGGCAGAAAATGGTAAAGACTACGTTCTAGGAAAGGACAATTATGAAAGCGCAAAAAATTTTTTAATAGACTGAAATGCAGGTTTTCCGTTCAAGCTGTCGAGGTGGCATTTCTCAAATGGCCACCCATGAGAAAACCGTATCATCCTCGAAAAGTTTGCAAAACTTCGTAAGGACGCAGTGTTGCCAAATGTGGTCTTTCATTCTTTCCGTCATTCCAGTACAATAAATATGTTACAATAGAAATCACCGTTGCAAACCTTTTTTCGTGGTTTGCAGTGTTTTTTCTGATCCTCCGTCTCCTGGTAATGTGACTTCCATTGCCAGGAGATTATTATGTGCTGTATAATAAATATCTGCTAATCAGACTCGAGCATTTTTTCAGAAATTTGCTAAGAAAAAGCTGTCTTAAATTTTTGAGTATTGACCTCTCTATCTTCATTCAGAATGTGGTTGGAGATACTGGTAATCATGTCGACCTATACGTGACATATATTGCCCTGTGTGACTTTCAGATCGCCGTAGGTTCAGTTTCAGTTTATAAGTTGTAAACCTATACAGACAGGCGTGGCGCCTGTCATAATTCCTATTGTAAATATATAAAATTTAATATATAATAATATCTTGTATAGTTATGAATTTTTTAACATTTATGTTATAATTAAGAGGTGAATTTATGATTCTTAATTTTTCTAAAATGCAAGGATGCGGGAATGATTATATATTTTTTGATTGCTTTAAGCAGAAAGTAAATAATCCTGAAAAATTAAGTATAAAACTATCTAATAGGCATTATGGCATTGGAGGTGATGGAATAATATTAGTTTGTCCATCGTCTATTGCTGATGCTAAAATGAGAATGTTTAATGCCGATGGAAGCGAAGGAAAAATGTGTGGAAATGGTATTCGTTGTGTTGGGAAGTATTTATATGATAATGATATGGTTAGCAGCGATTATATAAAGATTGAAACACTGAGCGGAATAAAGACTTTAAAATTAAACAAAGTTGATAATATTGTAACTGGATTAACAGTTAATATGGGAAAAGTTAAATTTAATTCTAAAGATATTCCAGTTAACATAAATAAAAATAAAATAATTAATGAGAGCATATTTTTAAATAACAATTATTATAATATTACATGTATTTCATTGGGAAATCCTCATTGTGTGATTTTTTGTGAAGATTTAAAAAATTTGGATATAAAAAAAGAAAGCTCTTTATTTGAAAATTCACCTTTATTTCCAGATGGAGTAAATATTGAATTCATAAAAATAACAGATAAAAATACAATAGAAATGCGAGTTTGGGAACGTGGAAGTTCAGAAACTTTAGCATGTGGGACTGGAGCCTGTGCTGCAGTGGTTGCGGCAACAGAAAATGGATTTTTTGAAAAAGGAAATGATATTAAAGTGAAGTTAAAAGGCGGAAATCTTTTAATAAAATATACAGACGATTCAGTTTATCTGACTGGTAATGCTGAAAAAATATTTGAAGGAGTAATAAAGGTATGACAAAGTATATATTTGTAACAGGTGGAGTAGTTTCTGGATTAGGAAAAGGGATAACAGCAGCATCTTTGGGTAGACTTTTGAAGGCAAGAGGACTTAAAATTTCAGCTCAAAAACTTGATCCATATATAAATGTAGATCCAGGCACTATGAGTCCCTATCAACATGGAGAGGTTTTTGTTACTGAAGATGGTTCTGAAACAGATTTAGATTTAGGTCATTACGAAAGGTTTATAGATGAAAATCTAAACAAGTATTCAAACCTTACAACTGGTAAAGTGTATTGGAATGTACTTACCAAAGAGAGAAATGGTGAATATTTGGGGGAAACAGTTCAGGTGATCCCTCATATAACAAATGAAATTAAAAGCTTTATTTATTCTGTTGGCGAAAAATCAAATGCAGATGTGGTTATAACTGAAATTGGTGGAACCACTGGAGACATAGAAAGCCAACCATTTTTAGAAGCAATTAGGCAAGTTTCCTTAGAAATAGGAAAAGAAAACTGTTTGTTTATACATGTTACATTAATTCCTTATATTAAAAGTTCTGGAGAACATAAATCAAAGCCTACCCAACATTCTGTAAAAGAATTACGTTCATTAGGGATAAATCCAGATATCATAATTGCGAGATGTGATGAGCCAATAAATGAGAGTATACGTCAAAAAATTTCGCTTTTCTGTAACGTAAAACCAGATTGTGTTATTGAAAATATGACTGTCCCTGTATTATATCAAGCTCCTTTAATGCTGGAAGAACATAATTTTTCTGATATAGTTTGTAGAGAACTATTATTAGATTGTCCAAAACCAGATATGTCAGAATGGACAGAAATGCTTAACAGAATAAATGCTAGAACTAAAAGAGTTAAAATAGGACTTGTAGGTAAATATGTTCAATTGCATGACGCATATTTATCTGTAGCAGAAGCATTATATCATGGCGGATTTGAAAATAGTGCCGAGGTTGAAATAAAATGGGTTGACTCTGAACTGGTTACCGAATATACTGTAAAAGATTTATTATCTGATTGTGATGGAATATTAATTCCTGGCGGATTTGGAGATAGAGGTGTTGACGGCAAAATTTCTGCATCAAAATATGCAAGAGAAAATAATATACCGTATCTTGGAATATGCTTAGGAATGCAGACCGCGGTTATTGAATTTGCTAAAAATGTATTGAACTTAAAGGAAGCAAATTCAAGTGAATTTAATTCTCGGGGAGAATACTCTGTTATAGATTTAATGCCTGACCAACAAGGAAATCTTCCAAAAGGTGGCACTATGCGTTTGGGAGCATATCCTTGTAAAATTAGAAGTGGGACATTACTTGAAAGAGCATATAATAAAACTGATATTGAAGAGAGACATCGTCATAGATATGAGTTTAATAATAAATACAGAGAATTATTTGAAGAAAACGGTATGCTTGTCTCGGGAACTTCACCTAATGGGATGTTAGTTGAAGCTGTTGAGATTCCAACTAATAGATTTTTTGTTGGGGTTCAATATCACCCCGAGTTCAAGAGTCGCCCTAATCATGCTCATCCCTTATTTAAAGAATTTATTAAAGCCTCTTTAGGAGAGTAATTATGAAAATAAATAGTAATTTTTTGAACCTTGAGGATAACTATCTTTTTTCTACTATTAATCAAAAGGTACAGGACTATAAAAATTCTCATCCTGATAAAAAAATAATCAAAATGGGAATAGGTGATGTTACAAAGCCACTTTGCGAGTCTGTAATCAAAGAATTACACAGCGCTGTTAACGATATGTCAGTTAAGAAAACTTTTAAGGGTTACGGACCTGAACAAGGATATAAGTTTTTAAGAGAACATATTAAATCATATTATTTAAAGAAAAATGTACATCTTGATATAGATGAAATATTCATTAGTGATGGTGCTAAGAGTGATGTAGGGAATATCTTAGATATTTTTGATAAAGATAATCAAGTATTAATTCCGGATCCTGTTTATCCTGTATATGTTGATACAAACATAATGGATGGGAGGAATATCACTTTTTTAGATGCTACAAAAGAGAATTCATTTTTACCTTTACCAAATAGTAAAGAAAAATTTGACATTATATATTTATGTTCACCTAATAATCCAACAGGTGCAACATATAATTATGAACAATTAAAGTTATGGGTAGATTATGCCTTAGATAATCACTCATTAATAATTTTTGATGCTGCATATGAATCATTTATAGATGATAACTCATTACCAAAAAGTATATTACAAATAGACAATGCAGATAGATGTGCAATTGAAATATGCTCATTTTCAAAAATGGCAGGGTTTACAGGAACTAGATGTGGGTATACTATAGTTCCTTTTAATCTAGAATTTGGTGATGTTAAACTTAACAAACTGTGGTTTAGAAGACAATCTACCAAATTTAATGGAGTATCTTATATTGTGCAGAGAGCTGCGGCAGCTGTATTTTCTGAAGAAGGTTCATTACAAGTTAAAAGTTCAATAGATTATTATAAAGAAAATGCTAGAATCATATCTAATACGTTAAAAGAGTTAGGTATTTGGTTTACTGGCGGAAAAAATTCACCTTATATTTGGTTTAAATGTCCAGGGAATATGTCTTCTTGGGAATTTTTTGATTATTTGTTAAACCAAATAAATATAGTAGGAACACCTGGATCTGGATTTGGAAAAAATGGAGAAGATTTTTTTAGATTGACTGCTTTTGGTAATAAATCTGATACAATTGAAGCTATGAAAAGGCTAAAGAAAAATATATCATAATCATAGGAGAAAAATTATGAAAAGGATACTCAAAATAATCTGCTTTATTATATGTGTTATGTTAATTACGATATTATTAACAAGCTGTAATAATTCAGATGTACCTTATTACTCATCTTCTTCAAGTAAACAAAATAAGGAATACGATATTTGTATCTATAATTTTAGAAAAGATTTTTCTGAATCGCTTCAAGAACTTTGTAATGTGTATTATTCTGATACAGGTGTAAAAATTAAAGTTTTTTCTCCAGAAAACCAAGATGATTTTTTTGAAAGGTTATATGGTAAATTAAATTCATATGAATACCCTACTATATATTCTATATCCAGTTTGCAGGAACTTAATAAATTACAAAATGATGGGTTTTGCGAAAATCTTGAAAGCTCAAGTTTAGACGATTTTAAAAAAATTATTAAATCTATTCCTTCTAACATGAAGCTTTCATTAAAAGATTCTGGCAGTTTTGGTTTGCCATATGGATTGGATGGATATGGTTATATTGTTAATTTAGATATTATAGCCGATATTTTTGGTAAAAGTGATTTAGATTCGTTTATAGAAGATTTAAAAAAATCATCGTATAAGGAATTTGAAAATCTTGTTTTTGCTTTAGATAAATATATCAAAAATGATAAACCGTTTTCAATCTATTTAAATGGCAATATGTATTCAACTTTCTCTGTTAAAGGTGATTTGTCAAAAGATCTTACCGGTGTTTTTTCTGTTGCAGGTTCTGATAATTGGTCATATGTAAATTATATAATAAATATTGCATTTAATTCAGTGTTTGATTCTCCATCAAGTTTATTTAATGCTAACCATGCACAAATAGGTTTATTATCCGACCCTATAAAAAAATATGCACAAACATTAGACTTACTTACGTCTTATACTGCTGGTGCTACTGATTCTTTATCTAGATCAGAAGAATATATAAAACCTGAAACTAATAATTATATTCAAGCCTTGAATAATTTTTCTAACAATAAATCTGTCTTTATAAATCAAGGAAATTGGATTCATAATTATCTTGGAAAATATAATTCGGATATTATAGACAATCTGGATATTATACCAATTAAGCTTCCTCTCTTAGATACTGATATTCAAAGATCAGATTTAGATGCTGATAAGATTAATCAGTCTATACCTGTATATGTATCAATGTATTATGGTATAAACGCCAAAACATCAGAAAAAGAAAAAAAGTTGGCTCAAGAATTTCTTGTTTGGATGTATACATCAGAAACAGGTAAGAAATATATGGAGAATAAGTTTAATTTGATTCCTTACGATTCTGATGAATCATTTAAATCTAGTTCTAATTTAAACAATTCTGTTTTAAAATATAGAAACGATGGAAATGTTTTATCTGGTGTATATTTAGGATCTATATATTCATTAAAAACATCTAAGTTGGGAGAAGAAATAGAGAATAATTATTTGACTAAAAAAAATTGGAATTCTAATGACTATGACAATATTTCTAAGTATGCTATAGAGCATTGGAATCAATAGTGTTTAAATATTGGTAGTTTTTATACTAATTTGCATTAGGAATTTTAAAAAGAAAGTAATATAATAATTGTTAAAATGTTACTAGTATGGTGTTTTAATAGGTTATGCTTGAATTATAAGTCGTTTAAAATTGAAGGATAATAGCAACAATAAGTTAGTCCAATTTATTTTATAATAACAAGTGTCCAAACAATATGAGTGGGAATTTGCTTTGTAATATATAAATGTCAAAATTTTAATAATTAGAAGAAATAGCTATAGCAGCAGCAATTCTAATTGCTGCTATAATTTTTTCTTTTTCAGTTTCACTTATAGGTTTTCCGTTGAATGTAAGTAGCTTATGATTTTTAAGTGAATTGGTGAATTCCTCGATTATCTCATTTACTTCGTATTTAATAGTATTTTGGTATTGTTTTATACCTAGTAAAAAATCTGTAGTAGTATTAAATTCAGTACAGATTTTAGCTAACATAGAGCTATCAGGCTCTCTTCTGCCTTGCTCGTACATTCCTACAGCAGAAGATGATATGCCTAGTCTAAATGCAAGTTGAGCTTGAGTTAATCCAAAGCTTTCTCTAAGAGATCTAAGTTGATGGCTAAATTCACTTTTAGACATTGTAATTAATCCTTTCTGAAAAAACTAACTAAAAAATTTAATTACATTATAACATACACAATCTGTGTATGCAAGTAGAATTTTATAATAATTATTATTAATTTTATAAAAAAATAGTAATTTTTTGCAAAAATCTGTTGACTAATATAGAATTAAGTGATAACATCATGTTTATAGGATTAATTTTGTTTAAATTTATAATTTTGGGAGGGTGTTTTACTGAATTATTATTTTAAAAATTTTGGATGTTGCATAATATTATCTACACGTTTCGTGTAAGAAAAGGAAGTGCGCTATGGATTATCAAAAGTGGTCGGAACAGTACTATATTCAGGAAATTAGTTTAAAAAACTATATAAAAAAATTAAAAAATGATGCAAAAGTTAAAGGACCTACAGATGCAGGAGATATTTACTATAGAATATCTATACTTTATTCAATGTATTTAGAAGTTAAACATATAGGTAAATATCTAAAAGGGCTTGAGAGGAGAGAAAGAAATGAGGAATAAACCTCTTTCGTTAAATAATTTTACAGAGTCATTGTTAGGATATGAAAATTACCAGAGGGATAGATTTGATGATAACAGCGAATACAAAAAAATGTTGGAAGTTTTAGTTCAGGCGATTGATGGAGAACTTACAGATAGACAAAAACAATGTGTTATTTTATATTATGGAAAACAGTTTACGCTCAAAGCAATAGCATCGAGTCTTGGTATTTCAGAGTCTACGGTATCCAGGCATTTAAAAAAATCTAGAAAAAGATTAGAAAAAGTTTTAAAATATTATTTTAGCAATCTGTAAATCTAAAGTAAATCGGTGCGAGTTATTTCAGAATATGGCTGCAAAAAATTTTAATTCAAGAAGGTTTCGGAGAAAGATATAGAAGTTTTATACATCATTTAATAAAAATTTAAGCAACACAATTCCATAGGAATATGCTGCTTAAATTATAAACATTATTTATTATAATTGTGGTATTGTTACATTATACAACATGCATAAATATTACAGCAGTTGTTACAA
>CAKSGI010000061.1 GCA_934454005.1 uncultured Eubacteriales bacterium
GAGCTATGGTATCATCGAATGTTACAAATATTCCTAATGCGATATGTATTCCTAGAACAGCTACTGTAAAAGAGTTATGTGAGATATATAGTGCAAGCGATATTTTTATTAATTTAACAAAACAAGATACATTTCCAACTGTAAATATAGAAGCGTTAGCTTGTGGTTTACCAATTATTACATATAAGACAGGTGGATCACCAGAAGTTGTAACAGATAAAACTGGTATTGTAGTTGAGAAAAATAATATCGAAAAAATGAAAGATACAATTATGCAATTATCTAAAGATAATCCTTTCTTGAAAGAAGATTGTATAAAAGAAGCTTCTAAATATTCTTTAGATAATATGTATCAGAATTATTTACAGTTATATAAAGAAGTTAAATAGTATAAGAAAAGAGAAAAGGTGTTATGAAAGTAATTATGTTATGTCCTGCTCTTAGAGAAGGTGTTGGTAAATACTTTAATATGCCAGAAGCAAGTCTAAGTGGATGGATTAGTGGGGCTATAGAGGGCATTCAAAAATATGATGATATTTCATTGTCATTTGCAGCATTTCAAGAAAGTAAAACTTCCAGTATAGAAACAAAAGAAGTGGATGGTATTACTTATTATCTGGTGAAATATCATAATGAAGCTATATTAGATACATTTTTTAAAGAACATAAATTTGATATATATCATCTTTATGGTGCTGAAAATGCTTTTTCTCATACAGTATTTCCATTTTTACCAATAGAAAAAACGCTAGTTTATATCCAGGGAATTATGTCGGAACATGTTTATCATTATAAAGCTAATTGTGATGAGTTTAATAATACAGGATATTTATTTAATAAATATTTAGATATGAATTTAAATTTATTAAAGAAACAGGCTGATAAAGAAATAGATATATTTAAGAAAGCTAAATATATTGCTGGTAGAACAGAGTGGGATAGAGCTTTTCTATATAGGATACATAGTAATGCAAAATATTATTATTTAAGTGAAACATTAAGAGATATTTTTTATGTGTCACCTAAATGGGATGCAGACAAGATGAAAGAACATACTATATTTGTAACGCAAGCTGGTTATCCGGTTAAAGCAGCCCATATGATAGTAGAAGTAGTAAGAATACTGAAGTCATATTATAGCGATATAAAATGTACGATATGTGGGACTAACTTAATGGATTCTTCAAGTTTAGCAACAAAGTTAGGTGTCTCTTATGCTAGTTTTATACAGAAACTAATTAAGAAATATGATTTACAGGACAATATTCTATTTGTTGGTAGTAAATCTGGAAAAGAAGTAGCAGATATGATGATTCTATCTAATGTATTCTTATCCGCATCATCTATTGAGAATTCTCCTAATTCTCTTCAAGAAGCGATGTTATTAGGTATGCCATGTGTTTCAAGCTTTGTAGGTGGCGTAAATACATTAGTAGACTCTAATGATGAAGTAGTGATGTATCCTTTTGATGATCCAATGAGAGCAGCTTATGAAATATCTAAAATATTTGAAGATAAAGAATATGCTAAGAAGCTATCTTCTCATGCAATAAAAAGAGCAGAAGTATTAACAGATAAAGAAGCTAATGCAAAAGCACTATATGATATATATTGTGATATGATAGCGGAAAGCAAAATGAAAGGGATATATTAATGATTGAGAAGATTAAAGGCTTTGTGGCTTTTATATTAGATAAACTGGGAATATTAAATTTATTCATTATCAAATGCTATAAAGATACACAAGTAATTCGGGTAATTAATTATCATCGAACACCTGATAATGAACTAGCTACATTTAAGAAACAACTTGCATATTATCAAAAACATTTTGAGAATATAGACTATGAAACTTTTGTCTCTTTTATGAAGGGAGATATTCACTTAAGTAAACCGGGAATTATATTGTCATTTGATGATGGTTTATTAAATAACTATGAAAATGCAGCTAAGTTACTAGAGCAATATCATCTTACAGGCTGGTTTTTTGTTTCTACGGGATTATGTACTGAATCATATATGTCCTATGAAGATATGAAAGATTTAATTAAAAGAAATCATGTTATAGGTTGTCATACATATACACATCATAGAATGGATGAACAAGATACTGAAGAATTACTACAACACGAAATAGTAGATGCGAAGAATGATTTAGAAAAAACACTGAATCATCCGGTAGATGTATTTTGCTGGTGTGGTGGTGAGGAAAACACTTATACCAAAAAAGCTCAAGTTAAGATAAGAGAAAACTATGACTGGGGATTTATGACAAATAGTGAATTAGTTACTAAAGAAACAGATCATTATTTTTTAGAGAGAACTAATGTTGAAGCTAGATGGTCAGTATCTTTGATGAAATTTCAAATATCTGGAATTGTAGATGATTTATATAAAAAGAAAAGAAGTCATATATTAGATAAGTTAAACTGAGAAAATATTTAGGGGAATGAACATGAAAGTTGTATGGTTAACAAAATCTTCTTCCAAATACAAGATGAAATTATTAAATAGAATAGGTGAAAAAGTATCTTTAACTGTATTATTTCTAGAAGATAAAACAGAATATAGTGCTATTGATTTTTATAGTGATTTAAATGGAAACTATACACTTATAGAATTAAAGAATTTAAAAGATGCAGATAAATATATTCAAGAAGCAGATATATTTGTAGACTCATATTATGCATCTAAATGGGGCCTTCATTGCACAAGTGTAGCGAGAAAATATAAGAAACATTCTATTATTCAGGCAGATGAAGGTATTGCTATAAAAAGATTTTTTTTGGTCGAAAAAGCAATATCTTATTTTATGAATAGACATGAATATATTCTTAGTTCAAGTCACGTTACAGATAAATATTTCAACTATTATATTAAGAAACCAAAGAAGACATTTCACTATCATTTCTCAAGTTTGAATCAAAGTGATATAGAAAAAAATGCAAAATACTATACGCAAAAAGAACAGTTCAAAAAGGAATTAAATTTAGATTTTTTTGTATTTCTAAGTGTAGGACAAATGATTCCTAGAAAAGGATTTGACATTCTTTTAAAAGCATATGCAAAATCAGGATTAAATGATTCAACGAAATTATTTTTGATTGGTGGAAAACCATATGATGAATTAATTCAGTTAAAACAAGAATTACATTTAGATAATGCAATATTTATGGATGCTATAACAAAAGAAGAGTTAAACAAGTATTACGCAGCAAGTGATGCCTTTGTTTTTACAACTAGAGAAGATATTTGGGGACTTGTCATCAATGAAGCATTATCTTTTGGTCTTCCAGTTATATCCAGTGATAATTGTGTTGCGGCTGAACATTTTACAACAGATGAAAATGTCGGAATGTTAATAGAAAATGAAAATATAGATCAATTTGCTGAAGCTATGGTTAAGATATATGAAGATCATGCTTTAAGTAATGATGAATCTACTAAAGCATTATCTGCAATTAAAAAGTATACGATTGAAAATTCAGCTAATGAGATAGTTAGCATGTTTAATTGTATTATGGAGGAAAAGTAAAATGTTTGAGTTTTTGAATGATACATCTAAAAGAAAAAGTTTTTTGATGTGTTGTGTATGGACATTATTATTTTCATTTGTCGCACATGGATATTCATATTTTCATTTTATGCCTCAAAGTGATGCGATTATGTATTCATTAACAAATGCACCAATGGGAGAGGTGGTTTTAGGACGATATTTAATACCTTTATATTATAGTTTAGTAACTAAGTATTCAGTTCCTTTAATGACAGGGATTATTAGTGCAGTATTTTTAGGGATTACTGTTTATTTGATAAGTGATTTATTTGAATTGAATACTAAATGGGAAAAAATAGTACTTGCGGGTTTATTAACATGTAATGCCAGTGTGACAGAAATAAATAGCACCTTTCAATATACTTTAGGAATTTTCACATTAGCTATAGTGTTTGCAATTATAGGAACATATATCATATTAAAAACAAATGACAAAAAACATTATCTTGTTTCTTTTATATTATTTGTTTTATCAATGGGATTATATCAAGGAGAAATACTTGCGGCAGCAATTTTATTTATTATTTATGCAGTTAAAGAATTGCTTGAAAATAAAGAAATAAAAAAAAGCATACTAAAAGGGATTCAATTAGTAGCTGTTTTACTTATTTCTGGTATTACATATTATGCAATCTATAAGATTTTATTAAGTGTAAATCATTTATCAGTTTCAACGGGATATAATTCATTCGACAATGTAATGAAATTTCAACTTGACGAATTTTTAGTAGATACAAAAGCAAATATGATAGCTTTTGGATCATTTTTCTTTGGTAAAAACTGCTTTATTGGAACAGGTGCGAGAATTGCAAATATTTTGTTATTTGTAACAAGTGTTATTGCAATTATCTTTTACATAAGAAGAAATAAAACTTTAAAACCTCTTCATATTTGTTTAATGGTCATATTAATTCTTTCATTACCATTTTTCTCAACGGCACTTATGGTTGCAATGAAATTAAAAAAAATTAGATATTATGTTTGTCTGCCAATGTTTTTGTGCTATATATTACCACTTGTATTCTTTAATTTATTTAAAAAACAAACAAATAACAATAAATGGAAGAACATAATTATATTTTTAAGTTTTGTGATTATTTTTCAAAATTGTACATTTAGTAATAAAACATATACAATACAACAATTATTGTACGATAGAACAGTTTCACTTATGACACAGATTGAAAGTGATTTATGTGATGTTGAAGGATATATTCCAGGAGAAACAAAGGTAGTTGCAATAGGTAGACTATATAAAAATGAATATTTATATGATATAGCCAGTGAATACTCACACTATGTTGCATTTGATAAATCATCAGTCACTTATACAGATACTCTAAAAACAATGTCTGAAATATTAGGATTACCAATTCTATGTGAAGATGATATGGGAATTATACATACATATGAACAAGAACAAGATGTATTAGATATGCCTAGTTTTCCGATAAAAGGATATATCCAAAAGAAAGATGATATAGTAATTATAAAATTGTCTTACTGGACTATAGATGAATATTAAAAAAGAGGTTAAATATGGAAGATGTTACAGTTTTAATAAATAGTTGTGATAAATACAGTGATTTATGGGATCCATTTTTTACATTATTAAAAAAATATTGGAATCCAAAATATCCGATTGTTTTAAATACAGATTCAAAAAAATATTCTTTTGAAGGTTTAAATATTACTACATTTCAATTATTTAAAAATGAAAGAGTTGAGTGGAGTAAGATGTTAAGAGAGACACTTTCTCATATAAAAACAGAATATGTAATAACATTGCTGGATGATTTCTTTTTAGAAAAACCAGTAAATAAAGAAAAAATAGAAGAATGTATTAAATGGATGAACCAGAATCAAAATATTGCGGCTTTTTACTTTGTACCAATTAAAGATGAAGAACAAGACAATAAATATCCAGGCTTTAAGAGAATAAAAGATGATGGAGAATATAGATTAAATTGTCAAGCTGCATTATGGCGTAAAGATATATTAGAAATGAATTTAAGAGATCATGAAAGTGCATGGTTATTTGAAACTTTAGGCAGTAAAAGAAACGGCAGATGGCATAAAGAACAGATTTTTTATTGTGCACAGGAAGATAATTCAATTTTTGAATACAATAACCAAGAAGGTGGCGCATTACATAGAGGAAAATGGAACAAACATGCAGTTGATGTATGTGAGTTAAATGGTATTGAAATTGATACAACTAAAAGAGGTATAAATACCATGGTGATGGGAAGTAAAAAGAGCATATTGAATTATTATGTTCATCGTTTATCACCGTCTAATATTTATAAGGCAATAAATAACAGGAGAAAATCTTATCGATGAAAGTTGCGATTATTACAAATGGAGCTTTTCCTGTACCGGCAACTAAAGGTGGAGCAGTAGAAGCATTAGTAGAAGAATTGTTAGCTGAGAATGAAATGTATGCTAAAGCAGACATTACACTTTTTAGTATTTATGATGAAGCTGCTGTAAATAAGTCCAAAGAATACACAAAAACTACTTTTAAATTTATTGATCCAAGTCGTATGAGTAAAGACGTAGATGGGTTCTTTCATTTTATTGCGTATAATATTTGCCATTCTAAGCGACATTTAGCATTTAAGACAACCTTTCAAAGAATAAATTATTTGTATATTGTCGCTAAAATGATTAATAAAGAGGATTTTGATAAGATAGTTGTAGAAAATCAATTAGCTTCTTTGTGGGTTTTAAAATATAAGAACAATATGGAAAAATATAAAAATAAAGTATATTTCCATTTACATAATCATCCTGCTAAATATGCTAATGCAAAGGATTTGTTACTAAGTTGTAATAAAATAATTGCAGTAAGTGAATTTATTGGTAAAGCATTCGCCAAAAATATTGGTATAGAATATAACGAAAATAAATTTGCTGTATTAAAAAATATGGTAGATGAAAAATTGTTTGACCCTTCTAAAATAAGTGAAACTCAAATAAATGGAATCAAAAAGAAATTTAATATTCACGATGAAAAAGTTGTTTTATTTTTGGGCCGTTTAATTCCAGGCAAGGGTGTAGCTGAATTAATGCAGGCATTTAATCAAATAGATAATGAAAATGTGAAATTAGTTATTGTGGGAAGTTTTAATTTTAATTCATCAGAACATAGTACTTATGAAGATAAATTAGAACAACTAATGAATGAAATAGGTAAAGATAAGATTATATTTACAGGCTTTATTCCTCATGATGAAATATCTTTATATTACTCAATCGCAGATATTGTAGTGTTACCTTCTATATGTGAAGAAGCTGCAGGATTAACAATGATTGAAACAATATTAATGCATAAACCTCTTATTACAACTACAATGGGTGGAATACCAGAATATGCATCTGATAAGTGTGCAATAAAATTAGAGAATGATGAACATTTAGTACATAACTTAAAAAATACAATGAGGGAATTATTAAATGATGAAAAAAAGAGAGAAGAAATGGCTTTTAACTGCTATGAGGATTCTAAAAATTGGAAGCGAGAGACATTCTATAATAATTTCATTTTATTGTTAGAGAAATAGAAGATATAATACAAGCATGCAAAAAAAGAAAAAAGAAGTTTCAAAAGTATTTTCTAATACTTTGTGGATATTGATGGGGCAAGGTTTTCAAGCATTGTTGGCGTTTATTTTCAGTGTATGGACAGCTAAATATTTAGGACCTAATAACTATGGAATCATAAATTATGTCATGTCTATCATCGCTATATTTTCAGCGATTAGTAATTTAGGTTTTACTACAACTTTAGTTAAATTTGTAATCCATGAGGGAGAAGCAGAAGGACAAATATTAGGTACTTCAATTTTGTGTCGTTTGCTTACAAGTTTTATTTCATCAGTTGTAATTGTCATTTATTTGTCAATTGTTAGACCAAATGATTTATCAATTCTACTTGTTGGCATTTTTGAATGTATAGGCTTTATACTACAATCTTTTGGCGTTATTTCACAATGGTTTCAAGCTCATCTAAATTCAAAAGTATCAGTAATTATCAGTAATATTTCATATTTATTAATATCTTTTGTTCGTTTCTATTTCTTGATTAGTCAAAAGACAGTTGAGTATTTTGCGTTAATTTCAATAATACAATATGCGTTTAATTCAATTGCATATTTATATACTTATAAAAAATATAATGGCAGGAAGTTATCATTTAGTTTAAATCGTGGTTTAGAAATGATTAAGTACAGTTATCATTTCATTATTTCTGATTTAGTTACTACTGTTTATTCACAAATGGATAAAATCATGTTATCAACATTTATGTCTGATACAAGTGTTGGATATTATTCTGTAGCTTATAACTTATGTAATGCTTGGGAATTTATAGTAGGATCTATTTTCACATCGGCAACACCACTTATTATTTCTGACTACAATAATGATAAAGAACTATATAAAAAACATTTTAAGAAGACGATTATTATTGTGTGGTATATAGCACTATGCATTAGTATTTTCGTTACAATATTTGCAAAATTTATTATTCATATACTATATGGTCAACAATATTATGAATCTATTTTAGTATTACAGATTATTTGTTGGTATACACCATTTTTATATATCAACCGCTTTCGAACAATTTGGTTGATTTGTGAAAATAAACAGCAATATGACAAGAAAATTGTTACTTTTGGTTTAATCTGTAATTTAATATTAAATTACTTTTTGATTGGTCTAATGGGACCAAGTGGTGCAGCAATGGCGACAATTATTACACAAATCATAACAGGTATTATTACGCCATTATTAATTAGTGAAATTCGGGAATATGTTTATATGTTCTTTGAAGCAATTGTTGATGTAAAAGAAATAAAAACAATTATATTAGATTTGATGAAGGGGAAATTAGGATGAAAAAGAAAATGTTGATTGTTCATCATTGTGGAAATGTCAGTGGAGCAGGCAATTCTCTTTTACTTTTCTTATCTTGTATAGATACAAAAGAATATGAAGTTGTTGTTTATACGAAGAGCAGTGATTCAAAAACGATGTATGAACTTTTACAACAAAATCAAAATATAACTGTAAAAGAAAGTGGAGAATATCCGGCAATATTTAATTTTTACAGTGGAAACGAAAAAATCTTAATTAATCCATGGAATTTTATTAATCATAAAAATATAAAAAAGACTGAAAAGTATATGAAGGAAATAGTTGAACTTGAAAAACCGGATATACTTGTTTTAAATACAATGACTTTAGCATATTTAGGTAAAACTTTTAAAGATTATCCTTTTAGGAAAGTCATTTTTGATAGAGAAACTTTTGGTAAAGAAATTATTCCTGTTCGTAATCGGTTAATACAGAGAGATTTAAGAGAATATTTTGATAAAGTTGTATATTTATCAAAATATGATATGAATTGTGTAAAAGGAAATAATGGTGTAATTATTACAGATAAATATGAAAAAGTAGAAGTGAAGGAAGATGTTTCTTTTTCTACTGATACAAAAGATATATTGTTTGTTGGCGGTAATAGTATGATCAAAGGTATTTCTACAGCAATACAGGCAATGTGCTATTTACCTAAAGAATATATATTACATATTATTGGTTGTAATGAATTAATTAATAGAGAAATGAAAAAGAATTGGCGTACATTAAATCCGTTTTCTAATTTCTATCATTTAAAAAAACTGGATAATTTTATTGAAACAAATAATTTAAAAGATAGAATTAAGTTTTATGGAGCTGTAACTAATCCGGAAAGTTATATGAGAGCTGCAAATATATTAATTGTTCCTACAATTAAGCAGCATCAATCAAGACCTTTTATTGAAGCAGGATTTTTGAAAACACCAGTTATTATTAGCAATATGCCATGTATGCAAGATTTTATACATAATGAAGAAAACTGTTTATCTTTTAAGATTGATGATGCAAAAGAGTTAAGTGATTGTATTTTAAGACTTGAAGATAACGATTTAAGAGAAAAACTAATTAATAATCAATATGAATTAGTAGAAAAAAACTTTAATTTGAGCGATTATTATAATGAAATTAAACAAATGCTTAATAGTATTGAGGACTAATTTTTAGAATAGAGAGGTTTAATATGAAAAAAGCACTTATAACAGGTATTACAGGTCAAGATGGATCTTATTTAGCAGAATTTTTATTAGAAAAAGGATATGAAGTACATGGTATTGT
>CAKSGI010000062.1 GCA_934454005.1 uncultured Eubacteriales bacterium
TGCACCTTTTATATTCCCTGTTGACTTTGCTGCCAAAACTATTTCTGTATCTGTTCCCTGCGGTGAAGTTTTATTTACTGTTATTCCTGCATGATTCCAGTTATTTACTACCGTAATTTTAGTCTTTTCTTTTTTTATATTTCCATTAATATCCTTTATATCAGACCAAATTTCATAGTTTCCTTTAATGCTTGTCTTCCAATTTACTGTATTCGACTCTGTAAAGTCTCTTATTACTCCCCATTCTTTCCAATTATTTCTCATCCATACAAATTTATACTGTGCATTTTTTATATTCCCTGTTGTTTTTGCTACTAAGTTTATCTCTGAATCAATCTCATGCGGTGAAGCTTTATTTATTGTTATCCCTGCATGATTCCAACTACCCATAGCAGACACATACACTTGTCCATATCCTACCATTAACAAAAATGCCAAAAAAATCGAAATAAATGTTAAAAAAAATCTCCTCAATTCTTATACCCACTTTACATAATATTTTAAAAACAAAATCTGACAAAAATTCAGTTAGTTTATTTTAACATTCAACTGTCTGTAAAACAAGTAGTTATATACACAAATTTATAAAATCATTTAAAAATCGGCAAAATATGAGAAAATTTTTAAAATTAATTCGATTTTTACTATACTATTTCTGAATAGATTTTAAACTTTTTCTTGCTTTTTTTATTTCATTCAGATTTTCAGTTAAAGACTTATCTACCCTAAACATCAAATCATCTACATATTCATTAGAAGCTTTTATCATTTCTTTTGCTTTTTTTTGAGCATCAGAAATTATATTATTAGCTTTTGCTTGTGCTTCTTTAACCATTTCACTTCTATCTACCACTAATTTAGACTTTTCTTCTGCTGCCCTTATAATTTTTTCAGCTTCCTTTTTAGAATCCTCAATAATCTTATTTCTGTCTGCAACAATAGCCTTGGCCTGCCTCATTTCTTTAGGAAACCTTAATCTTATATCCTCCAATATTCTTTTAACTTTATCTGCATCCAAAACACTTTTTCCTCCACTAAGAGGAAGTGTCCACGCATCTTCAATCATATCATCCAATTCGTCTACTAAACTTTCTATACTCATAATTAACTTCTCCTATCACATAATCTATCTTTTATTTCTTTATGGATACACTCTGGTACAAAACTTGATATATCTCCACCAAAACGTGATATTTGTTTTACCATACTTGAGCTTAAATACATATTTTCAGCACTAGTTGTAAAAAATACTGTTTCTAAATCTTTATTTAACTTTTTATTAGTAAGCGCCATTTGGAATTCATACTCAAAATCTGACATAGCCCTTAATCCTTTAACTATTGCAACAGCACCTCTTTTTCTAGCATAATCTGCAAGCAATCCGTCAAAAGAAACTATTTCTATATTACTCAAATCAGGTATAGCTAAACCTAAAAGTCGAATTCTCTCCTCAGTAGTAAAACTTGGGGTTTTGTTGGGATTTACCATTACTGCAATTATTACATAATCAAACATAGCAGATGCTCTTTTAATAATGTCTACATGACCTTTTGTAACAGGGTCAAAACTTCCAGGGCAAATAGCTATTTTCATTATTCCACTCCATTTTTTTCATAAATACTAATTTTTATTTTACCATATTTATTAACTTTACTCAAAATAAATTCTTCTAATTTTTCAGGTAAAATTTCATCAATGGGATTTTCACAAATTATAATTCCATTTTTATTCACTACTTTAGCAAGCTTCGGAAAAATTCTATGTATTTCACCTGAATAATAAGGTGGGTCTAAAAAAACAATATCAAAAACTTCATTAGTTTTTAACAAATAGGACTCCGCATCTATATTAAAAACGTTAGCCATATTTTTTAATTTTACAAGCTCAAGATTTTTATTTACAACATTTATAGATTCTCTTCGTGAATCTATAAAAACTGCTTTTTTAGCGCCTCTACTGAGTGCTTCTATACCCATTTGTCCGGACCCCGCAAAAAGATCTAAAAAATTTTGTCCTTCTATATTAAATTGTAAAATATTAAAAACAGCTTCTTTAACTCTATCAGTTGTTGGTCTAATCTCTTCACCATTCAAGGTTTCTAATTTTTTTCCTCTTGCTGTACCGGTAATTACTCTCATTTAAACAGCTCCTAAAAATATTTATATTTGAATTATCCCATTATAGCGCTGTTGTGTCAACTACAAATCTTCTAATTATTATGAAAATAATCGTATACTGATTTGGCAGATTGCTTAGTCATTCCCGAAACTTGGCATAAATCCTCATATGATGCATCACTTATATTTTTTATAGTCTTAAAATGTTTTAAAAGTATCTTTGCTCTTGTTTTTCCTATTCCTGAAATAGAATTCAAAGTAGTTGAAATTGTCTTGCTTTTTCTTAAATTTCTATGATAACTTATAGCAAATCTGTGAACTTCTTCTTGTATTGAAGAAATAAGTGTAAATGCTTGTCTATTTGAGCTAATAGAAATTTCACCTGCATTTTTAGCTATTGCCCTTGTCTTGTGTTTACTATCTTTTACCATTCCATATACAGGAATATTAAGTCCAAACTGTTCTATCACCGGTATTACTGCAGACACATGCCCTTTTCCTCCATCTAACAATATTAGATCTGGTAATCTTCCAAAACCTTTATTACTATCCTTATTTTTGCTATATTCATTAAATCTCCTAGTTATAACCTCCCTCATGGAAGCATAATCATCCTGACCTTCAAAACCTTTTATTTTAAACCTTTTATAAGCAGATTTTAATGGCCTCCCCTTTTCAAAGACCACCATCCCGGCAACATTATTGTCACCACCTAAATTTGATATATCATATGCTTCAATATATGATAAAGGGTTTTTCATTCCTAAAAGTTCTTTTAGTTCATCCAAAGCTGATATTTCTTTTCCTGTTCTTCCAATTTTTTGAGATAAGCTTTCTTGGGCATTTTTTTTGCACATTTCAACAAGCCTAAACTGCTCACCTTTAACTGGGACAATTATTCTTACTTTTTTTCCTGATTTTTTAGAAAGCCAATCGCATATTATATCTTGCCCATCAACATTACCATCAATAGTAATTTGAGCTGGTACTTTATCCCTAATAGAATAATATCTTTCAATGAATTCTGCCCTTGCTTCCTTTAAATTTCCAACATCATTTAAGAAAAATTCCTCTCTATCAAACAATCTACCTGCTGCAAATTTAAAAACCTCAAAACAAGCCGAATTTTCGTTAATAGCTAGTGCAATAACGTCCTGTTCTTTAACTTTTAAAGACACCACTTTTTGTTTATCTTTTATTCTTTTTATAGCAGTTATTCTGTCTCTTATTCTAGCCGCTTTTTCAAATTCTAAATTTTCTGAAGCTTTCATCATACTTTCTTTAAGGTCCCTTACAGACAATTTATTTCCGCCAATCAAAAACTCTTTAGCTTCCTCTACGTATTCATTATATTCTTTCTTATCAATTTTTCCATTGCAAGGTGCCAAACACTGCTTTATATAATAATTTAAACACGGACGAGACTTTCCAATATCTCTTGGAAATCTTCTATTACAACTAGGAAGCTTAAATATCTTTAACGATTCATCCACTGCCTCTTTAACCGCCCAAGAACTAGTATATGGTCCTATATATAAAGCATTGTCATCTAATTTTTGTTTTGATTCTAAAATTCTAGGCCATTCTTCGGATGTAATTTTTATATAATGATAACCTTTATCATCTTTTAAAAGTATATTATATTTAGGAGTGTGTTGTTTAATAAGACTACACTCTAATACCAATGCCTCAAACTCACTATCAGTAAGGATATATTCAAAATCTTCAATATTTGATACCATCCTAGAAACTTTGTCATTATGATTTTGAGATTGCGAAAAGTATTGTGATACTCTATTTTTAAGTACTTTTGACTTACCAATATATATTATATTTCCTAATTTATCTTTCATAATGTAAACACCAGGTGATAATGGTAATTTCATTGCTTTTTTTCTAAGCTTTAATATTTTTTCATCCATAAACAATAACATCCTTTTATAATAGAAAACACCGCTTTATAAGCGGTGTTTTCTTTTTAAATTAATCAGTAAATCCTGACTGAATCAATTTTACAAGACCTTCAACTGCTTCCTGCTCATCATTACCATCAGCAATTATTCTGATGCCGGTTCCTCCAACTATTCCAAGTGAAAGAACTCCCAATAAACTTTTAGCATTAACTCTGCGTTCTTCTTTTTCTACCCAAATTGATGATTTAAATTCATTAGCTTTTTGAATAAAAAAGGTTGCTGGGCGAGCATGAAGCCCTACTTGGTTTTGAACCACTACTTCTTTAACGTACATTTAAACCCTCTCCCACTGTAAAATTAATTTTTATAATAATCGAATAAATATAATACTGTTCTTACCATTAAATATATTATATCACATTAAAAACAAACGTCAATAAAGCAAAGTGAATTTTGGATTGATTAACGATAGAACTTTGAACAATTATACCTTTATTGTGCATAACGACAATAATGTTGAAAAATTTTTGTAACCCATAGTATTATTATCCAAATTTTAACAATTTTAGGATACATCATTTAAAGAATTTTTCTATCTATATACTATAATTTACCGATTTTACTAAAATAATTCTTACAATTTATTTTTTTATTTGTATTCAAGAATTTTCACTCTTCTTTTTTAAGTTTTATTTTTTCTAATAAGTCTGGTCTTCTTTCAGCCGTTCTAAGTAATGACTGCTCATATCTCCATTTTAAAATATTCGCATGATGGCCAGATAACAAAACTTCTGGAACCTTTTTTCCTCTCCAAACAGCAGGCCTCGTATACTGTGGATACTCCAAAAGACCATTATAATGACTTTCATCTTTAAAACATTCTATATCAGAAAGGACTCCTGGCACCATTCGACTTACAGCATCTGCAAGAATTAATGCAGGAAGTTCTCCACCCGTTAAAACAAAATCGCCAATTGAAATTTGTTCATCCACAAACTCCTCTATAAAACGTTCATCTACTCCTTCGTAATGACCACATAAAATAGCTATATTGTTGTAAGAAGAAATTTCTTTTATTTTATCTTGTGTAAGTACCCTTCCCTGAGGAGACATATATATAAGATATGGCCTTGTCCCTGCCACTTTGCACACATTTTCAAAACAATCTGCCAGAGGTTCTGCTAACAATAACATCCCCTTTCCTCCACCATAAGGATAGTCATCTACCCTATTATGTTTATCATATGTATAATCTCTTATCTGGTGACAATTTATTTCTAAAACACCCTTTTCTATAGCTCTGCCTATTATACTTTCTCCCATTACCATTTTACACATTTCAGGAAAAAGTGTTAATATGTCAATTCTCATCTCCAAATATCCCTTCGATTGGACTAATATAAATCTTGTTCTCATCAATGTCTATTTTTATAACCACATCATCAATAACCGGAATTAAATAGTTATTTCCTTTATCATTTGTAATTTGATAAACATCATTTGCTCCCGTTTTTAATACATCAGTTACTTTTCCATATAAACATCCCGTGTTATAATCTACAACTTCTAAGTCAATAATGTCCTGAATAAAATAAACACCACTCTCCATCTTTGCATCTTCTCTATCTATATACAATACCCTGCCTCTTAACAAACTAGCTTGCTCAATAGTATCAACATCCTTTAATTTCATTATTACTATATTTTTATTAACTCTAGATTTTTCAACTTTTATTTTTTTTTCTCCTTTATTAAAATACAATGTTTTAAAACCGCATAAAAAATTTGGAGAATCACACCATGGGTTAACCCTAAGCTCTCCTTTTATTCCATGAGTTCCAACTATTTTTCCAACATCAAGATATTTTTTTACCATTTTTTCCTCCACAAATAAAAAACGGGGTGAATAAACACCCCAAAAAATAATTAGTCTATTTCAACCATAATTTTGCTATTATTTCTTGCTGCAGCTGCACGCATAACCGTCCTTATAGCTTTTGCTATACGACCCTGCTTTCCAATAACTCTGCCCATGTCTTCACTTGATACATGAAGATGATAAACTATCACTCCATCTTCATTAATATCATCAACTTCAACACTAACATCATCAGGATTTTCAACTAGACCCTTAGCTAAAGTAACTAACAAATCTTTCATTTTTATAACCCCCATATTTAAAGTATGTCATGCTTTTTAAACAATGACTTTACTGTATCTGTAGGTTGAGCACCATTTGCAATCCATTTTTTTGCTTTTTCTGAATCTACTTTTACCTCTGCAGGTTCCTTTAAAGGATTATAATATCCTATTTCTTCAATAAATCTACCATCACGAGGATATCTAGAATCAGCTACAACTATGCGATAAAAAGGAGATTTTTTAGCTCCCATCCTACGAAGTCTAATTTTTACTGCCATTTATATTCACCTCCAGATTTAAAAATATTTATATCAACCAAAAGGTAATATCCAATTGGGTGAATTTTAAGTCACTAAAAAGGAAATCCTCCTTGTTTTCCTCCTAAACCAGGTAACAATGGGCCTCTACCTTTTCTTTTTCCTTTACCTTTCATCCTTTTCATCATCTTTTGAGTTTGTTCAAATCTCTTCAAAAGTTTGTTTACATCCTCAACTTGCATCCCACTACCAGCAGCGATTCTTCTCTTTCTAGAAAGATTAATAACACTTGGTTTCTTTCTTTCTTCTCTAGTCATAGATAATATTATTGCACACATTCTATCAATTTGTCTTTCGTCTATATCTACACCTTGTATTTGTTTTTCCATTCCTGGTATTTTGCTTAAAATAGATTTCAAGGGCCCCATACTTCTAACCTGATTTATTTGTTCTAAAAGATCATTTAAATCAAGTTTATTTTTATTTATTTTTTCTGCTACTTTTTCGGCTTTTTTAAAATCGATTTTATTCTGAGCATCTTCAATGAGAGTAAGAACATCACCCATTCCAAGGATTCTTGATGCCATTCTATCTGGATAAAAAGCCTCTAAATTCTCAAGTTTCTCTCCAGTTCCTACAAACTTTATAGATTTTCCTGTAACTGATCTAACTGATAATGCTGCACCACCTCTTGTGTCGCCATCAAGTTTTGTGAGTATAACACCAGTTATATCTAGTAAATCATTAAATGTTTTTGCAACATTAACTGCATCTTGACCTGTCATAGAATCTACAACAAGTAAAATCTCATTTGGATCAACTTTTTTCTTTATATTTTTAAGTTCGTCCATCAATTCTTCATCTATATGAAGCCTTCCTGCAGTATCTAAAATTACTATATCATTACCATGATCTTTTGCATATGATATTGCTTCTTTTGAAATTTTAACTGGATTCTGTTTACCCATCTCAAAAATCTGCACTCCAGCCTTTGAACCAACAACTTTTAACTGTTCTATCGCCGCTGGACGATAAACATCACAAGCAACTAGTAATGGTCTATGTCCTTTATTTTTAAGCATCATAGCAAGCTTTCCTGCATGTGTAGTTTTACCAGATCCTTGTAAACCACAAAGCATTATTACTGTAGGTGGTTTACTTGCCATATTAATCCTATCGCAAGATCCACCCATAAGCCCAGTTAATTCTTCGTTTACTATTTTAATAACCATTTGAGCAGGCGTTAAACTTTCCATTACCTCGCTACCAACAGCTCTTTCTGATACTTTTCGCGTAAAATCTTTTGCAACTTTATAGTTTACATCAGCTTCTAACAAAGCAAGCCGAACTTCTCTCATGGCCTCTTTTACATCAGACTCTGATAACTTTCCTTTTGAACGGAGTTTTTTAAATGCAGATGCTAATTTATCAGATAAATTTTCAAATGCCAACTATATCACCTCTTACTAAAATTTATATATCACATAAATTTTGTACGATATTTTCAATCTCTATAACTGATTCGTAAATATCTTTAGACCTTGCATATCTAATATTTACATCAGAAATCTTTTTTGTATAAATCAAGATATTAGAAAGATTCTTTTTCATTTCCCAAAATTTTTTTACTAGACCTAATTTTTCTTCCATATCAAAAAGGACTATTTCAGATCTTTTTATAGCATCTCTAACACCCTGTCTTGTAATTCCAAGATTAGAGGCTATTTCTGAAAGAGAAAGATCCTCATTATAATAGCATTCAACAGCCTCTTTTTGTTTTTGCGTAAGAATATCACCATAAAAATCCAAAAGATATGTAAATTCTAAATCTTTTGACATAACAATTCCTCCCTTTAGAGGATGTAAAGTCAATAAGCTTTACAACATCTTAGATTCTATCATATAAAATACTCCATGTCAAGATTTATTTTTAAATATAACAATAGACTCTTGTACAAATATATTGAATATTCTATAAATATAGCAAAGCTATTACAGATACTAAAAAAGTAGTCATGTAATAGCTTATTAAAATTATATTTTTAAAATAGATTTTACATCTTTTATTAATTCCTCAGTTTTATTTTTTGCATCTTCGTTATTCTTACCTACAGATGTCACATATATTTTTATTTTTGGCTCTGTACCTGAAGGTCTTACAATTACTTCTAATTCTCCACTAAGTGAATAAGAAATAACATTAGATTTTGGTAAATTAATTTTATATATCTTATTGTCTTTCAATATTAAAGACTCAGATTTCATATAATCATCTATTTTTTGAACATCTACACCTGCTATTTGTTTAATAGGATTTTCTCTAAGAGATATCATTAGATTTTTCATTTTTTCCAAGCCTGATGATCCATCAAAACTGAAACTGAATGTAGTATTCTTAAAATATCCATATTTTTTATAAAGGTCATTTATCACCTCAAAAAGAGTTTTTCCTTGTTTTTTATAATATTCAGCCATTTCACATATAAGCATAGAAGCAACTACCGCATCTTTATCTCTAACATAAGTTCCAACCAGATATCCATAACTTTCTTCAAATCCAAACACATATCTATCTTTTTCATTTTTTTCTTCTAGTTTTAATATTTGGTCTCCAATATATTTAAAACCTGTTAGTACATTCCTAACTTCACAATTATAACTTTTGGCAATCATATCCACCATTTTACTAGACACTATCGTTTTAACTGCTACTGGTTTCTGAGGTAATGTCCCTAATGATTTTCTATTCGACAATATATAATCAATCAGCATTATTCCAACTTCATTACCACTCATTAATCTATAAGATCCATTATCTTTTACTGCGATGCCTACTCTATCGCTATCTGGATCTGTTGCTAAAACTATATCTGAATTTTCTCTCTTAGCAAGATCAATAGCTAATGACAAAGCCTCTGCAGTCTCCGGATTGGGATAAGTACATGTCGGAAAATTTCCATCTGGATTTTCTTGTTCTTTTACTACTTTTACATTTTTAATCCCTATTTCGTCAAGTACTCTTCTAACAAGTTTATTTCCTGCTCCATTTAACGGTGTATATGCTACTTTTAGTTTTGAATTTTTGCAAATACCTCTATTTATAGACTGTTCTTTAACATTCCTAATATAATCATCATAAAGAGTACTATCAATAAAAGAAATAGATCCACTAGCTATTCCATCTTCAAAATTTATAGAATTTATTCCACCAAAAATGTCAACATTTTGAATATGACCATAAACATTATTAGCATGATTGTCAGTCATTTGGCATCCATCAGAGC
>CAKSGI010000063.1 GCA_934454005.1 uncultured Eubacteriales bacterium
GCAATAATGAGCTTGACAACAAACATGATGAATGGACAGCTGAAGCATTTGCTGAGTTTAGCACATATTTATTTTTAAAGGACAAATTTTCAGAGGATTACGCAAACGAATTATTATTAATTAAATGGCAAGACGGAACAAAAGAACTAAAACAGAATTTTTACTATAGAAACTCAGAATACGTTAATAGATTATCCAGCATCTCTAAATATAACGTTGTACTATTTATAAAAGCTTATAAAATGTATGCATTAGGACCTTTGGAAATTTACAATACCTATAAACACATAGGAGAAGATACTTATTTTGAGGCTATGAAAACTATATATAGAGACTATTATAAGAAAGATAATAGAAAACTTTCATTTAGTGATTTTTTAAGAATTACAAACGTTCCAGAGGAGGTGGTAATAGGTGAATAAGAAGATACTTAGATATGAGATTAAAAGAATTGTTTTTTCAAAGATGTTTATTGTTACTTTTATGCTTGCATTGGCATATTCATTAATTGATCTTTATATCAATATAGTAAAAGGAGTTTCTGGAACAGCCCCGTTCTCACAATGGAGTTACTGCAAATTTCTATGTGATATAAATACTATTTTGTTACTGATAGTAATGCTTTTCTGCACTGATCTTTTTTCTAAACAGGAATCAATGGTAAAAGAAATAACCCTATTCACCTCTATTCCGTATAGAAAGGTATTGTCGACTAAATGTCTGGCTATCTTCATTTCTTATTCCATTGTTACCCTGAGTTGCATTCTTACAAGTCTGATTTTTTATAAAACAACATTTAACTTTACCAACTTTCAAAATTTTATACTTCCAATTTTAATAATACTAATCCCCACATTTATATTTATCTTCAGTGGCACTATATACTTAGGAAGTAAAAAACAAATTTTGATATACATATTTATACCGATCGTAATGTTCTTCTCTTTTTTTAGTTTTTATACCATACCTCTTTTTGATATTTTTGCTAAAGGTTATATTACAAATGCACCCAAAATAGCTGAGATAGATATAACTGGAGAACCAATTTTTAGTTTATCATTAAGTTTTATAATAAGCAGATTTTCGCTTATACTATTAGGGATATTTTTATATATAATTACCTTTTGTAGAAAACTTTCTAAATAATCTAAATTAATAAAATTGCAAATAAAGTGGCTCTAGAATTTAAAATCTAGAGCCACTTTGGCTATGATTTAAATATGTTTATTTACATAGATTCTGGAACACTTATTTTAAACATTGTAAGAACATTCCTTATAACTGTTTTCACACATAAGCACAACATTATTCTTGCTTGCATTATATCCTCTTTTTCACCTTTAACTCTACATGAGTTATAAAATTTATGAAATAAAGTTGCAAGATTTATAACATATCTTGTTATCCTTGCAGGGTCATAATCTTTTGCTGAAGATATGATCTCACTAGTATAGGATGATAAATAATTGATTAATTCTATTTCTTCAGGTGACTTTAAAAGGTTAAGTTCTTCATCAGTACATTTTCGAACCTTTATTCCATCCTTTTCTAATGATTTTAGTATACTACAAATTCTTGCATGGGCGTACTGAACATAATAAACTGGGTTTTGTGAGTCTTGTTGAACAGCTAAATCAAGATCAAATTCCATGCTAGAATTAGGGTCTCTCATATTAAATAAAAACCTAGCAGCATCAATAGGTACTTCATCTAATAAGTCTGCCAGCTGTATAGCCTTTCCAGTCCTTTTGCTCATTCTTACAACTTCACCGTTTCTTACAAGTCTTACAAGCTGCATTAGTACAACATCTAACTTGGAACCATCAACACCAATTGCATCTAGTGCTCCCTTTAATCTAGCAACATGACCATGATGATCAGCTCCCCAGACATCTATACATTTTTCAAAACCTCTTTTAACAATTTTATTTCTATGATAAGCAATATCAGCAACAAAATAGGTTGGTGTTCCATTATTTCTAATTAAAACTTCATCTTTTTCTGCTCCAAATTTGGTCGCTTTGTACCAGACTGCTCCATCAAGCTCATAGGTTAGACCTTTATTTTTCAATATTTCTATGACTTCATTAACTTCTCCGCTGTTATGCAATAAACTTTCATTAAACCAGTTGTCATAAACGATTCTATATTTTGCCATATCTTTTTTCATTTTTTCAATATTCTTGGGTAAAGCAAATTTAACTAAAGCCTCTCGTCTAACTTTTTCATCTTTTTGTAAAAACGAATCCCCATATTCACCCGCAAACAACTCAGCTAAATCTATTATATCATCGCCATGATAACTATCTTCAGGCAAAACAACGGCCTCTTTTCCTTTAAATAATTGTTGATACCTAATATCAAGCGATAACGCGAATTTTTCTATCTGATTCCCTGCATCATTTATATAAAATTCTTTATAAACATCATATCCCGCGGCATCTAAAACAGAGGCTAGGCAATCTCCAAGAGCTCCACCTCTTGCATTACCCATATGCATAGGTCCAGTTGGATTTGCAGACACAAACTCTACCATAACTTTTTCATTTTTGCCATAATTAGATCTACCATAGTTATCCCCTAAAGTTTCTATATCTCGTAATATAGAAATGTAAAACATATCGTTCAAAAAGAAGTTTATAAAGCCTGGACCTGCAATTTCAGCTTTTTTAAAATAAGTATTAGTTAGATTTAAATTAGAAACTATTAATTCTGCAATTTTTCTTGGAGCCATTTTCAATATTTTTGCAGATATCATAGCTATATTAGTAGCAAAATCCCCATGATTCCTATCTGCTGGGATCTCTATTGTAAATTCAGGTAATTTTTCGGTTATTATTTCTCCTTTATCAAAAGATGATTTTATTGATTCATTTAATAATCGTCTTAAATCAATTGTTGCATCTATTACTATTTGTGACATTTTTTCTACCTGTTCCTTTCTTAATATCAAAAAATATTTGATTCAAACTTGTAAGACCAGAATTTATATCAAGAGAGTAATTTACTTCTAATTGACCGCCTTCATCTGTAAGTGTTGATTCGATATCTTTCGTAAATACACCCACCATCATGTTTCCAAATCCTGTATTATAAAAACATTGATGGCGTTTTCCTTTTTCTAATACAAGTCTAGTTCTGTCACTGCTATTTCTAATTAAAGTAACTTTTTTATCTCCTTCAACCTTTAATACTGATGTAATCTTAGACGAGGGATTATCCTCTTCATACTCAGAATATATAATATATCTGTTACCATCCTTATTAATGTATGAACCAACAGTAGTTAATTGTATTTCGTTTTCTTCCCCTTCAAGTTGTTGACATCCGACAATCGAAATAATATAATCCTGCATCATAGAATTCACCGCTCCTTATACATCAAATAACTATACACTATATAATTGTACAAATTTAGTGTACCCTAAAGACTTCTATAAACCATAATTTTCAATATATACTCTACTGATATTTTTACTCACACTTTTGCCTAAAAACACTCTCGCTGTTTTTGAGAATTCTTCTGTGCTATCGCTAACATAAAATGAAATATTTCCTTTTTTAAGATTGTCACTATCTATATTTTTATTTTTCAGTATTTTGGATGAATACAGTGCCACTTCTTTTCCTGCATCAACAATAGAAACTTTACTTCCAAGATAATCACATATAGCATCTTTAATTATTGGATAATGTGTACATCCTAAAATTAGAGTATCTATATTATTTTTTGTTAAATCTTCAAGATACCTTTCTACAGTTAACTTTAAAATAGGATCATCTTTAGAAATAAATCCATTCTCAACAAGTGGAACAAATAACGGACAATCTTTGGAAAAAATTTCTATATCACTATTTATTTTCTTAATTTCATTTTTATACGAATTACTATTTATAGTTGCGGTTGTTCCTATAACACCAATTTTCCCATTTTTAGTAATTTTAGCTGCTGATATACATGTAGGTTTAACAACACCTATAAATGGAACACCCAAAGAACTATTTATGTCCATTGCCACTGAGCTTACCGTTCCACAAGCTACTATTATAATTTTTACATCTAAAGACATTAAAAAAGAAACGTCTTGTAATGCATATTTTATAATTGTTTCTCTGCTTTTAGATCCATAAGGTACACGCCCTATATCACCAAAATAAACTATATTTTCTTTAGGAAGTATCTTAGAAAGCTCTTTTACTGCAGTAAGACCACCTAACCCAGAATCAAACACACCTATCGGTTTACCTTTAATATTAGACATAATTTTTTTGTTAAAACTAATTCCTTTCTTTTTAATTATTTTCTATAGCCAAGCAAATTAATTTATCTATAAGTCCTGGTAAATCATATCCTGATTCCTTCATAAGCATAGGATACATACTAATATTTGTAAAACCAGGAAATGTGTTTATCTCATTTATAAGAACTCTATTTGTACCTTCTTCCAAGAAAAAATCGATTCTAGAAAGCCCACTGCATCCTAATGCTCTATACGCTTTTATAGCGGAATCCTTAATTTTTAAAGCAATTTCATCATCTATTCTTGCAGGAATAAATAATTTAGAATTTTCATCTATATATTTTGCATCGTAATCATAAAAATCATTACAAGGTTCTATCTCCCCTAAAGTTGAAACAAATGGGTTTGAGTTCCCCAAAACAGCAGATTCTATTTCTCGACCCTTTATTCCTTGTTCAATTAGTATTTTTTTATCTTCCTTTCCTGCTTTTATGACTGCATCCTTAATATCATTTCTACTGTAAACTTTAGTAATACCAACAGATGATCCTGCATTGGCCGGTTTTACAAAAATCGGGTATTCTCCTATTTTATTTTCTATTAAATCGCAATAAAAATCTTCATTATCTAAATACTCATCTAAATAAAACCATGTAAATTTAGCTTGATCTAATCCTACATGTTCAAACATGATGTTAGAAATAACCTTATCCATACACATAGCTGAGGACAAAATATCACACCCAACAAATGGTACTTCAGAAAGAGTAAACAAGCCTTGTACTGTTCCATCTTCTCCATTCTTGCCATGCAATACTGGTATTATAGCATCTAACTTTATTATTTTCTCTTCTAAATCAGACTTTAATATTATTCCACCAATACTAGGGTCCGCAGGTATAATTGCTTTTTTATTGTTTTGATTATTCTCCCAACTTCCATCATATATATTTTCTACAGGGCCAGTATAATAAATCCATTCTCCATTTTTAGTAATACCTATCATTATAACGTTGTAAGTGTCTTTAGAAATATTTTCTATTATTGTTGAAGCAGATTTCCTAGAGACTTCGTGTTCAGATGATTTTCCACCAAAAATAATAGCAATATTTTTTTTTCTCATTTGTACCACCCTTTAAAAGTAAATAGTATTTATATCTTAACTTATATAATAACATATTAAAATTGCCACCGCAACATTTAGTTTACAGCAAATCATGACAAACACATGAACGGATAAATTATGCGTTCGGCATATACAGTAAATAAAAAAAATTATTGTAAACATACACAAAGACTAATAATAAATATTAGTAATCTCATTGATATTTATAAATAAAAAAAGTATAATTATTAAAGATTTTATTTTAATCTAACATAGGAGGACATTTTGTGAATACTAAGATAAACGATTTTTTCAACTATATAAATAACAAACATATCGCATTATGTGGTATAGGGGTTACCAATATACCTTTGGTAGATCTATTTTTAAAAAATAATGCAAAACTAACAGTCTGCGACTCCAGATCTAAAGAAGCTCTAGGAAAAGTTGCCCTTGATCTAGAAAATAAAGGAGTAAAACTTAAACTTGGGGAAAATTATTTAAAAGATTTGGATGCAGATATTGTTTTTAGATCCCCAGGATTAAAATATTATTCTCCAGAACTAACTGAACTTAGAAACAGAGGTGTTATTGTCACATCAGAGATGGAAGTGTTTTTTGATCTATGCCCATGCAAAATAATTGCAGTTACTGGAAGTGATGGTAAAACTACTACAACTACAATTATTTCGGAATTTTTAAAGCAATCCGGAAAAACAGTACATCTAGGAGGAAATATTGGAAATCCACTTCTTCAAAATATCGGCAATATAAAATCTGATGATTTTGCAGTAATTGAACTTTCCAGTTTTCAATTAATATCTATGCGTAAAAGTCCAGATATAGCTGTTGTAACAAATTTAGCTCCTAACCATCTAGACATTCATAAAGATATGAACGAATATATCGAAGCTAAAAAAAATATTATATTACATCAAAACGCTTTTTCTAGAACTGTCTTAAATCTTGATAACAATATAACCAAAGATTTTTCTAACACTATAAGAGGCGAAAAGTTATTTTTTAGCCGCAAAAATGAAAATACAAATGGAGCTTGGGTTTCAAAAAATAACAAAATAATAATGACATATAAAGGCAAAAATTCAGAAATTATGAGTACAACAGACATTAAGATCCCAGGTAACCATAATATAGAAAATTACTTAGCTGCAATTTGTGCTGTTTGGGGATTAGTCAATATTTCAGATATTATAAATGTAGCTAGAAATTTTAATGGTGTTGAACATAGAAATGAATTTGTAAGAGAGATCAACGGTATTAAATTTTATAATGATTCAATAGCTTCAAGCCCAACCAGAACTGCTCTAGGGACTTTATCCCTATATGATAAAAAAATAATAATAATCGCTGGCGGATATGATAAAAAAATACCCTTTGATGATCTCGGTCCAATAATAGTAGAAAAAGTAAAAACTCTTATCCTTCTAGGTACAACTTCTAATAAAATAGAAAAATCTGTTAAAAGCGCATTATTGTATAAGCCTGGGTGTCCTAATATAATAAAAGTAACCTCTATGGAAGAAGCTGTTAAAAAATCTTATGAAATTGCCAAAACAGGAGATATTATAGCTTTATCTCCTGCTTGTGCAAGCTTTGATATGTATCCAAACTTTGTCGAAAGAGGCAACCATTATAAAAAATTAGTTAATTCATTGTAAATATATAATCAAATTCCAATTTTATATATAGAAACATATTAGTTTAAATACAAAAGTATAGCTACCAAAAGCTTTATGCCTCTGGTAGCTATATTATTTATATTCTTTTTTAAACAATTCGTCTGTACAATTATAGATTACTAATACTAAAATTCACCACAATTATTATCTGTAGCTAAACACCTTCCTGATTCATACGGATGGTTTATAATCTTTACACTCCTTTTTGGAGAAGGGGCTTTTTCAAGCATAGTTGTCAATCTTTTTTCTTCAGCTTCATTGTCTCCGCAATGAACATATATATTAACAGTTTTAACCCACTCAAAACCTAAAAAGTCAGAACTAACTTTTTCTAAACAGCTATCAGGTGAAATTATAAAGTTTTCTATAAAACAAAATTTAAACGCATTTGCTCCGATAACTCTTACACTAGCTGGAATATTTACCGACTTAATTTTCCAACATTCTTCAAATGCACTTTTTCCAATACATTCCACTCCATCCGGAATGTTTACATTTACTGAATTTTCAGTGCCATTTACTGATGCTAAGTTAACACAATGTGCAAATGCATGTTCTCCGATAATACCTACACTACCTGAAAATTTTATCGACCTAAGGCTTTTACAACTTGCAAATGCATATTCTCCGATAATACCTACACTACCTGAAAAATTTATCGAGCTAAGACTTCTACAACTTGCAAATGCTTCTTCTGCGATAGTCCTTACATTACCTAAAAAATTTACAAAGATAATTTCTCCACAATTTTTAAACGCACTTTTTCCAATATATTCTACACTACCTGGAATATTTACCGACTTAATTTTATTACAATTTTCAAATGCACTTTCTTCAATACATTCTACTCCATCCGGAATGTTTACATTTTTTGAATCTTCAGTAGCGTTTACTAATACTAAGTTAATACAATTTGCGAATGCTCGTTTTGCGATAGTCTTTACATTACCTGAAAAATTTATCGAGTTAATTTCTCTACAATTTCCAAACGCGCTTGCTCCGATAACCTTTACACTAGCTGGAATATTTACCGACTTAATTCTATTACAATTTTCAAATGCACTTTCTTCAATACATTCTACTCCATCCGGAATGTTTATTTCTTCTGAACCCGCCGAACAATTTATTTCTGCAAAAGTATTTGCAAATGCTCGTTTTGCGATAGTTCTTACATTTCCTGAAAAATTTATCGAGTTAATTCCACTACAATTTTCAAATGCACTTGCTCCAATACATTCTACTCCATCCGGAATGTTTATTTTTCCTGAACCCGCCGAACAATTTATTTCTACAGAAGTATTTGCAAATGCTCCGTGTCCGATAATCTTTAAACTTCTTGGAAGATTTACCATGTTAATTTCACTACAACCCTCAAACACTCCGATTATATTACGGCCACATCCAGACACTGATCCTCCAATTCTTTCTACACCTTCCGGAATATTTACTATTCTCGGCCCTTCCGTATTTTCATTATCATTTACCTCTTTTAAGTTTTTACAGTCTTTAAACGCTCCTCTTTCGATAATTTTTACACTGCATGGAATATATAGCGATTCCATTTCACAACCTGCAAATGCTCTATCTCCAATATATTCTACACCTTCGGGAATGTTTACTTCTCCTGAACTCGCCGAACAATTTATTTCTGCAGAAGTATTTGCAAATGCTCCTTGTTCAATCCTCTTTAAACTTCTTGGAAGATTTACCACATTAATTTTATTACAATCCTTAAACACTCCAATTGCGCCACCAGTGTTATACCCAAGCGTTGAGCCTCCAATTATTTCTACACCTTCCGGAATGTTCGCTGTTCCTAAATCTTTTGTATTTACTTCTTTTAGGTTTTTACAGCCTTTAACCGCTCCTTGTTTGATCACTTTTACACTGTCTGGAATCCATAGCGATTCCATATTTTCACAACTTGCAAACGCACAACTTCCAATGGATTCTAAACCAGTTGGAAGTTCATATTTCCCCATTTCATCAGAATTTATACGTGTTATTTTACTGCGCCAGAATGCTCCACCTTCAATCATTTTTACATGTGACATTCTTAATGATTCTATCTTACAATTAGAGAACGCCTCATTGGCAATCTTAATTAAACTGTCCGGAAGGATCAATTCTTCCATTTCAGCACCGACAAATGCCCCTTCTACAATTTCTGTTACCTCGTGGTCTTTGATTTTTGCTGGTATTTCACACCTTTTACATTTTATAGGCGTTGCCGCCCATTTTCCGCTCCCAAAAACAGTAGCCGTGCCATCATCGTATAAATTAAACTTTAAGCCATTTCCATCCTTTATAGTATCTACCACATTAGCTGCACTAACACTCAATTCTAACTTGGGTACCATTGTTATTACCATTACCAATGATAAAATTAAAGATAAAATTTTAGTTTTCATATTTTT
>CAKSGI010000064.1 GCA_934454005.1 uncultured Eubacteriales bacterium
TACTCCTTTTTCCTTTGCTTCCCGAAGTGCCGCTAAACTATCTGCTGTTTCTCCAGATTGACTTATAACTACTACCAAACCATTCTTATCAAGCAATGGATTTCTATAACGGAACTCAGAACCAAGTTCTACACGAACTGGAATTTTTGCTAAGTCTTCAATTACATACTGTGCTGCAATACCAACATGATAAGCTGATCCACACGCAACAATATAAATCTGACTGATCTCTTTTATATCTTCTTCAGAAAGACCAATATCTGTCAAATCAATAAAATCCTCTTTTACAACAGAATTAATTGTATCTCCTACAACTTTAGGCTGCTCATGGATTTCTTTCATCATAAAATGTTCGTATCCTGCTTTTTCAGCCGCTTCTGCGTTCCAATCAATAGTTTTTAATTCTTTCTCAATTTCATCTCCATCAAGATTATAGAAAGTAATTTCGCCCTTCCTTACACGAGCCATCTCCATGTTACCAATATAATATACATTTCTTGTATATTTTAAAATAGCAGGTACATCAGATGCGATATAAGATTCTCCATCTTCAATACCAAGAATCATTGGACTATCTTTTCTTGCAACATAAATTTCTTCTGGATATTCATTAAACATTACAGCTAAAGCATATGAACCACGAATACGAACCATTGCATGATTAATTGCATCTACTGGTGTCCCCTCATATTTTTTATAATAGTAATCAACAAGCTTCACTGCGACTTCCGTATCAGTATCAGAATAGAACGCATAACCCTTTCTTACAAGTTTCTCTTTCAATTCCTGATAGTTCTCAATGATACCATTATGTACTGCTACAACATTTCCATCATCACTTCTATGCGGATGAGCATTATTTTCTGATGGTTCTCCATGAGTAGCCCATCTGGTATGACCGATTCCGCATGAACCAATTACTGCCTTTCCGTCGTTTGTTTTCTCAGCAAGAATTTTAAGTCGACCCTTTGCCTTCACAATATCAACTGGATTCTCACCAGCACGAACAGCAATTCCAGCCGAATCATATCCTCGATACTCTAATTTGGACAGTCCGTCTAATAAAATAGGTGCTGCCTGCTCTCTTCCCGTAAATCCAACAATTCCACACATAATTATTTACTCCCTTTTACCTATAATCTTGCTTTATGTTAAATCTTATAGCAAAATTATTATCCTAGCTTTTACTTTATTGTTTCCCTTATTTTATTGTATTTCCTTAAATGGGCATACCCTCAAACATTGATAGCATTTAACACACTTCGTTTCGTCTATTCGTGGATATTCAAATCCTTCTTCATCTTCAATCATTGAAATTGCCATTTGAGAACAAATTGCATAACAAGCGGTACACCCGCAACATTCTTTTTTTTCTTTAAATAGTACAGGTATTTTCCTGTCCATCTTTTCCTCCTTTTTTATACGCCTATTACATAAGCATGCTTTCCTAGTATTCTATGTGCCATCATAACGCACACTGTAGAAATCATGATTACAAATATTGCATTTATCGGAAATATATTTGCCATTGGAACTAACTTATTTAATATTCTAATTATCAGCATATGACTTAGATATATTCCAAAAGAATTATCACCCAAAACTTTTAAAAATTTTTTCAAAATAACTGGTTGCTCATTCAAATTTAAATCACCAGCTTCTATGTATATGTATGCACGTATACAAAAAAGCCCCGTTGTTATAATAGAACTCATTTTTAATTGTGTTGTTGCCATATCAAAGTTTCCCATCCAATACCAAATAAATCCTTCAACACCTTGAATTACCAATGAAAACAGGCACAAGTTAGTTAAACATTTTTTAGATAATTGTAAATTAATATACCTGTTTTTTAAACTTACCCCTAAATAATAAAATCCAAACCAAAAAACAAATAATTCACCCTGAAATGGAAAGCCTAATTCAATATTAAACCACAAGCTTATATAACGAATTAGAAAAATGCTAACGGGTGTTACAAACCACCCTAATTTAGAAAATCTACTCCGCAAAAGTTTAAACGTAACTGGTATTAATAGTACCATCTGTATATAAACTAGAATAAAATAATATATTCCATTACATTTTGACATAAAAACATCCGGTATAAATGTATTTATTTTCCGATTCACGACCGCAAATATAAATGACCAAATTATATAAGGAATAATTATTTTTTTAATTCTGCGATATATTATATCTCTATATACTCCATTTTCGTTTTCTTTGGTTAAATAACCAGAAAGAAATATAAACATACCTACTGCAAAATTAACAAAGGGGCGAATTATTACACCATACCCCCCCCCACGCATATGTATTAGTGTTATATGTATGGATAACAATTACTGCAATAACTGATAACCCTCGCATTATTTGTATTTTTTTATTCATTCTTCTCTCCCACATTGAACTGCATTAACATACCATAATCAAGATTTGACTTTATACCCCCCCGTCTTGCTCTTTTAAGCACCGGTTTTAATATCTTCTTAATAACATTTTTTATTCTTTGTTTTATTGGCAAAGATAAATAACTTTTTCTTAACTCTTCAAAATCCATTTTCTTCATATCTATAAAAAAAGTTTCTCTCTCTTTTGGTCTATAAACAGAACGGAACTCTGCTGGATTTTCTTTTGTAGCATCGTCATATTCTACTTCCATAACTTTTACAGATGACTTAGATATGAGCCTGTTAAATATTTCTTCTCCTTGATTCGTTCGAACAATTACCAAAGATGTTCCTTTACTATCATTCATTTCTGGAGCAATAGTGTCAATCCCCCAGAAATCTCCTATCGTTAAATCTGATAATCTTAATGTCTTTGCTTTACATTCATAGCAAGATGGTCTAAGGCAGAAATCACTTAAAAACATTTGCATATACGGGTCTTTGCTTTTAGAGATATAAACTTCTTTAGACGAACCATACTCCTTCATTCCAAAGTTTTCCCATCCTTGATCTTTACATCTAAAATTGACTTTCTCCATCTTGCCTTGCATTTTATTTTCCATATAACCTACATATTCTTTCCACAATACAGGTGATGGTACCCCATGGCAAATAATATCAACACAAATAAGATTTTTATAATCTTTCTGAAGAAATTTCTTTAATCCATTAATTTGACATCCTGTTCCAGTAAATAAAACCAATTTATTTAACACTAAATTTTCACGAACATTCTTAAAAATATTTTTAATTTTAGCTTGTAAATATTTTGATCCCAGGAGTTTCTCTAAATCTTGCTTTTCTGTAATGCCAATATACTCAGCTTCTGTGCAAGATGCATTCATTGCAACTCCATAAACAATTCCTTTTTTTTCAAGAACCTCATTTGCCAATAAAGAAAAAATTGCACCTGAAGAGCTTTTCATCCTTATGTCATTATCGTAATATGCCGCATACGCTTTTTTTTCGTTTATCGCCATATTCTATCTCCCTCCAAACTGTAAATTTCCCCAAATACGCCTTATTTAATCTTCTCCAAATCCATGAGTTCTCCCCATTTCAAATCTGTCTCAAGCGTAATATCTGTATCAAAACCGCCTTGATCAAAAAAGGTCAGTTCTCCAAAATAAATTTGCCCATCTATATTATATAAATCCACTCTCATATGAACCAAATTCTCTGAGAGTTGTTCGGCAATCCTTATCATTTTTTCATAGTTTTCCGGTCTTTCCACATCTGATTCAGGTTCTAATTCCGGTTTTTGATATAATAAGCGATTCCACTCTTTATCATAAAAACGAAAAGTTGGATGTCCAGATGCCCTATTCGTACATACCATCACGCTATCCATTTTTCCATTAAACATAAAAAATTTATAATCATTTGGTACTGTATTTGTTATCATTTTTTCTGCTATAATCCGGTGCTTCAAGTTTTTATATGGCCATTCTCGGCATAGATAATAATAATTATTTTTTAAACTCTTTTCCAATACATCTTTTGTTTTATCTATGTCCATATTGTTTTTATCATTTATAAGTACTACTCCACCAGAATCATGTGTTGTTTTTAAAACAAAATTAGATGGCAATTTTGAAAAGTCTATATCTTCAAAACGATCCCACACACCGTAAGTAGGTATAACATATTGTTCACCAATTTTATCTGCAACATATTTCTTTGCCTCATATTTATCTACCATTATTTGGTAGTGTTCTTTTCGGTCATTTATTTTCAACCAATTAAGTTTTTCATTATAGGATTTTGGATTACTCAAATCCAGCTTTCTCTTCAATTTACTAAAAAAAACCATTCTTAAATAAATTGAATCCGGCAAGACTTTAGCTAAATTTACAAAAACTTTTTTATATAATTTCATATGTTTTTCCTTTCATTTACTTTCTTTTGGCAAATTTATGAATTATCGCTTTCATTTCCTCACGATACATAAACGAAGTTATTATCAAAGAAACTATTCCAAATAAAAATGCCTGTATTTCACCAAATGAAATAAGAATAAGTGAATGTATGATTAGCAATACAAACGAAAAAATATTACGCTTGAAACTTACCCCTATGTTCATTTCTATTTTCATATCACGTGCCCTTATCAAAAGCACAGCAAAATATCCTAAACAAGTTCCAATCGCAATTCCCTGCATTCCAAGCGGCCTAACTAAAATAAAATTGAATAAAAGATTGGTCGCAGCACCTAATGCAGTTGTAATAAAAACTTTATTTGTTTTAGCCCCTACCGTATACACAACACTAAAGAAAGAAGCATAACAACTAATAATTGTTGACACCGATAATAAAGGTACATATTCCCATGCTATGGCAAACTCTTTGCTCATAACGCCTACATAAACCGGCTTAATAAGCATAACAATTCCAATTGTAATAAATACCATTCCAAATGACGTAACATTGAAAACATTTTGATAAAATCCTTTTTTGTCTTCACTTGATTCAACCTCAATAGCAGACATTTGCCAGGCCTGAATAAACAAAGAATAGACCATATTTATGATTTGAGGTATTTTTAAAGCAAGTGAATATATTCCATTTGCACTATCCCCCAAAAAGTAATTGATAATATATTTGTCACCAGCTGCCATAATCCACCACATTAAACTGTTCGGGACTAACGGGATACTATATTTCAAAATCATTTTCAATATTTTTTTATCAATACATTTAAAGGAGACAACTTTAAAAAAATCACTGAATACAAGAATATATATTGTGCCAATAACTGCTGCTAACAACGTCGCATATAAATATCCAGCCATTCCCCACTTAAAAACTAAAAGAAAAAGTACATTGAATCCCAATGTCGTAGCTGTTGTAATTAGACCAAAAATTGTAAATTTTACATTCTGATTTATTGCCCGAAAATACTCACTATATATCTGATTAAATGTTCGAACAACTAGAAGAGCAACAAATATCCAAATATATTCATCAAATTTGAAAATCATTTTATACACTGGAGTAAATGCTATAGATATTGCAGCTCCAAATAAAAAAACTGCAAAGCAATTACTTGCTGCTTCTTTCGGCGTTAAGTCTTTTCCAAGAACAAAACGTATAAGTGCTTCATTAACCATCATAGTTGAAAATGGAATTACCATGCCTAATGACGTTATAAACAAATCAATTGTTCCATATTCTGCTGTTGTCAACACATATGTATATAATGGAACAATCAAAAAGGTTAATATTTTACTTCCAAAATTACCCACTGCAAAAATTGCGGTATTATATACTAATTTTTTATAATTATTCTCACTCATTTATTTAACCTCGCATTATCCTTTTTGTACTATCATTATTCATCTAATGCATGGTGAATAAATCTATATGCCTTTTCCCTTTCCTTTTTTAACGACTGATTGGTTATTGAAAAATCATATTCAAACTTGACATCTTGAAAGTTTCCAGTATAATGCAGTTTTTCCAAATGAAATGTTTTTAATAAAGTGTTTATTCTACTTCCCATTCCTGTATGTTTCCCATTTCTATCAAATACTAGAAATGGTCTATTATATAAAATTGAGAAAACCGACGCATGAAATGAATCTGTACATACAAATTCAGCTGTTTTTATAAGATATACAAACTCAGACGGTCCACAACAATAAAATTCACTTTCTAAATTAGATAAATCAATAATTTCACAATCTTTTTCTGCTGCAATTTTATGTATAGCACTTATATATTCCTTTGTTTCAGTTCCCAAAAAATAGCAAACAATATATTTATCCGGAAGCATTTCCTTTGGTTTTTTTACAATTCGATCCCATTCTTCTTTTTGTAACATCATTGTTGGATCAATCAATATTTCTATATCCTGGCGATTTGTTATTCTTTCTATAATATTTTTTGCGGCTTCCTCTCTTACTGATATTGCATCAAATTTCGAAATATACTGTTTCACTCTTCCTTTATAGTCTAACGGTATCTCTTCTATTCCGAATGATGCACTTATTGCAATCTTTTTTTTCTGAGTAAAAGTAAGCAAATCCAAATCACTCAGTCCACCATAAATCGGATTCCATATCTGATCTGAACCGACAAAATAGTAATCATATTTATCAAATTCTTGCAATCTTGAGAAAGAAAAAAAATGTTTTGAGTTTGCAATTTTTTTGTTAAATTCCAAAAAGTTTTTCTTTCTTTCTTTAGGATCTTTGGGATCAACACAGTCCTTTATTTTGTCGCCTTTTAAAATATAACGGATCCAACCTTTTATGTATAACTTTAATACTTCAATATTATTCACCTTTTTGTTATTTAAACAAGGAACATTTACAATATTAACTGTATTTAATCCTTCTTTTTTCAGAATCTCCTGCACCGCATAGTTTTGTAGTTTATTTCCAAAATTTGAATTACCATATAGTGAAACGATTGCTGCTGTTTTTTTATTTTCTTTCATAAGTTAGTCTCCAAAGTGATGCATCTGTCTATCTTCATAATTTAACTTATCCATTTTGCCAATCCATCTAAGAATTTCTGGTGTCTTATCACCAAATACTCCACATCCATGTGCCATTTGAAATAACCAAATGCTTCCACCATTTACATTGGCCTCTATTAATACCGGATTTCCTTCTTCATCTAATGTCATATCCCAATTTATTACACCTATTGTAGGTAATGAATAATGCATATTTTTTACTGTTTCTACTACTTTAGGTAATAAAGATATTTTATAGTTTTTAAATTTGATTTTTGAATCTGGATGTTCTACATATGAATCCTCAAGTTCTGTAAATGCTTTTTCATGAAGTGACCCATCTTCCGAAAGTGCAATAAACATTCCACCCGCATGTGCATTATCTAAGTATGCTCCTCCTTTTCCTATTCGCATAATTACAGGAGCAGCAATGATTTCATTATGCCATCTATAGGTCATGATTCTAAATGTATTAACACTTCCGTCATATAATTGTTTTATAGATTCATGGCAGATTAGTCGTTCTTGCATCACAAAATTTTTTCCAAGTTCCTTTATTATCTCCTCACATGTTTTTCCAGTTTTTCTATCCTTGCCATCCATAAAACAATAAACTTCACAGCCTCTTCCACTATCTGTTCCTATAGAGGGTTTTGCAAAACACTCACCAATATTTGACACACTTAAAATAGCATCTGCTAAACTAACAGTTTTATTATTTATATCTGTGAATATTCCTTCCTGACACGCTAAAAATCTTTTAGGCATTTTAACATGTGCATTTTGTGCAAAAACATATAATAAATTTTTGTCTTCTAAAACATTGGCTAAATTCGAATTATAATTCATATATCGTTCAAACTTTGGGATATATAAAAGCTCTGGTACATAATTTTTGTCAAAATTTCCTGTATATGCCGTATAGCTTCTATGCCAAATAAGTGATATTTTCTTCCCATAATTCTCTGTATATAAACTTTCTGTGTCATTTACTTGTTCCTTTGTTAAATTAACCGAGTTATATATACTAATTCTTTTTTTATTTTTATATTTATTTTTTTCTACCAGTATTGCATTAATTTGCTCAATCCGATCCATAAGCCCAAGCATAAGTAATTTAATTTTCCTTTTTCCCATTATGTCCTCCACTAATTAACAATAATATATTGTATATCAATATTTTTATTTCTTTATTTCCATTAGGTTTTATAATCACATTGTTATCTTTCAAAATCCGAACAATTTTCTTTATATTATTTTTTATAGTATCTGAATTATACCCGTTCCATTTCTTTAATCTTGCTTTCCAATAAAAAGTAAACAATGTAGCCATTCTTAATTCCAAACTATAACGTAACGATCTTCTATTTGTTCTCTCATAAATCATCAAGATTATTTTTAAAGATTTTGAAAATGATTCTGCACTCTCATTTGAAGAAAGAGAATCTGAATTTATGTCATGATATATGGAATAATAACACTTAGGTACATAATAAAAATAATTACATTGTTTTAGATATTCGTATGTCGTATATAAATCTTCAAATATATTAGATTCAAAAAACATCTCTGTTTTTAAAATATTTCTACGAAAAATCTTTGCTCCCAGCCCTGGGCGAATCACTTCATTAATCTCATCAATGTTATGTACACCTTCTGATACTTCTTGGAATCCGCAAATAATATCTTTTGTATTACCAATAATGTCTTCTCTATCAAAAAATAAAACATCTATATTTTCATTTTTTTCAAACAAATCATTGATTTCTCTAAGCACATCAGAGGTCGTAATCCAATCATCACTATCCACAAAGAAGAGCAGTTCTCCTGAAGACTTTTCAAATCCGTATTTTCTTGTATATCCTGGTCCCGTATTCTCTTTTGAAAAAATCTTAATTCTAGAATCTTTCTCTTGTAATTTTTTCATCAATGCAAAACTATTATCTGTTGATCCATCATCAACAAGTATTAATTCAAAATCACCAAAAGTTTGATCAAGAACTGATTTTACAAGTCTATTCAAGTATAATTCTGCATTATAAACTGGTACAACTACACTAAATTTCATTTTTCTTACCTTCCTTACGAGCTAATCCCAAAATAATTCCATATGAAACAGCAATCGGCTGAATAATATTTGACTCCTCAAAAAAATAACTGAACATACCTAAAAAAATTGTAATGACAAGAAGTAAACCCATAACTGGAGTATATTTACTTTTTCTGTTCATTAGTTTTACGGTAAAAACAATCATTGACATAACAAATACAAGCAATATGGCTAATCCTATAATTCCATAATCATACAAATATTCTATATAACTGTTATGTGCAAAACGAGAAAATCCCCCCGGTCTCAAAGAATAATACACACTTTGAAATCCATGACCAAACAACCTCTCCATAAAATTAGACTCTTTATAAGCTTGTAACACTATATTCCATATCACATCTCTACCACTT
>CAKSGI010000065.1 GCA_934454005.1 uncultured Eubacteriales bacterium
GGTCAACGATGAAGAGCTTAACAGACTTGATTGGGAGCTTGAGAAAGGCTTCAACGAGGATCTCCAAAGAGAAAAAATCTCACAGATGGTGTAAGAGTAGGCTTTTTGAAAAACGTGATGAAATTGCCGTTTAATCTAGGTGAGTCTGCTCTAAACAGTAAAGAAGTGCAGGACATGCCAGATAAAATGTAGGCTTCTGATGTTAAAAACCAGTAATCCTACATATAAAGAAAAATAACTGTGGGTGTCGCCAACAGTTTTAGGAATTGCCTCAGTTTAAAAGGAGATTTGGCGTATTTATTTAAAGATAAAATGTTAATTTTAAAAAGTAATGATTTGAAAAATAATAATCTTAAGAATTTAGGGTAATTGTAAAATTAATTTATAAAGGATCAAAAATTTCCGAGTTTACAAATTAACAATTAAGACAAATATTTTCACTTTACTATAGCCCTTTCTTTTATATAAAAAGGTGATATAATATATGATATATTGGTATTGATTATAAACAATGAAAAATGATAGAATAATTTTGTTTATAAAAGGAGAAAAAGATGTTTAAGCTATGTTCAAATTATAAACCAACTGGAGATCAGCCAAGAGCTATAGAATCTTTAATAAATGGTGTGAATAATGGTTATAAAGAACAAACATTGTTAGGTGTTACAGGTTCTGGAAAAACATTTACAATGGCTAATGTAATAGCAAATTTAAATAGGCCAACTTTAGTTTTAGCTCATAATAAAACATTGGCAGCTCAGTTGTGTTCAGAGTTTAAGGAGTTTTTTCCAGAGAATGCAGTTGAATATTTTGTTAGCTATTATGATTACTATCAACCAGAAGCATATATAGCTAATACCGACACTTATATTGAAAAAGACTCCTCTATTAATGAGGAAATAGATAAACTTAGGCATTCGGCGACATCGGCTTTATCTGAAAGAAGAGATGTTATAATAGTTTCTAGTGTATCATGCATATATAGTTTAGGTAATCCTATAGATTACAAAACTATGGTGATTTCTTTGCGGCCTGGTATGGAGAAAAACAGAGATGAACTTTTAAATAAGCTTGTAGAAATTCAATATGAGAGAAATGATGTAAATTTTATAAGAAATAAATTTCGTGTTAGAGGAGATGTTGTAGAAATTTTTCCTGCATCTTCTGGAGATTCTGTAATTAGGGTTGAGTTTTTTGGAGATGAAATAGATAGAATAAGTGAAATAAATCCTGTTACTGGTGAAGTAAAGGCAAATCTTAAACATGTTGCTATATATCCCGCATCTCATTATATTGTTCCGAAAGATAAGTTAGATATAGCATTATCTAATATAGAAAATGAACTCGATAGTCGTCTTGAATATTTTAGAAAACAAGGAAAGTTACTAGAGGCTCAAAGAATAGAGCAACGGACTAGGTATGATATTGAGATGTTAAAAGAAATAGGCTTTTGTAAAGGGATAGAAAATTATTCTAGAATTATGTCTGGTCGTCCAGCTGGTAGTGCACCATTTACTTTATTAGATTATTTTCCAAAGGATTTTTTACTTTTTGTTGATGAGTCTCATGTGACATTACCACAAGTAAGAGGAATGTATGCGGGAGATAAAGCTAGAAAGGAAAACTTAATTAATTATGGTTTTAGGTTACCATCAGCGTTTGATAATAGGCCACTTAATTTTAATGAGTTTTATGATAGAGTAAATCAAGCTATATTTGTGAGTGCTACTCCTGGAGAATTTGAAAAAGAAAAGAGTAAGCAAATTGTTGAACAGGTTATTAGACCAACGGGACTTTTAGATCCTGAAATAATAGTTAAACCAGTTGATGGGCAGATAGATGATCTAGTTTCAGAAATAAATATAAGAGTAGAAAAAAAAGAGAGAGTTTTGGTTACTACTTTAACTAAAAAGATGGCAGAAGATCTTACTTTGTATTTTGAAGGCGTTGGGATAAAAGTTAGGTATATGCACTATGATATTGATACAGTTGAACGTATGGAAATAGTTAGAGATTTACGGCTAGGAGAATTTGATGTTTTAGTTGGAATTAATTTATTAAGAGAAGGTCTTGATATACCAGAAGTATCTTTAGTTGCAATATTGGATGCTGATAAAGAGGGCTTTTTAAGATCTGACAGATCATTAATACAAACTATAGGTAGAGCAGCAAGGAATGCTGATGGACAGGTAATAATGTATGCAGATTCTGTTACACCATCTATGGAGAGGGCAATTATGGAAACGGAACGTAGAAGATCCATACAAATAAAATATAATTCTGAACATGGAATAGTACCTAAAACTATTGTAAAAAAAGTTTCAGATATATTAGAAATTTCTACACATGATGATAGTAAGAACCAAAAGAAAAAGTTAACTAAAGAACAGAAACAACAGTTGATAGTACAGTTAAAAAGAGAAATGAAGGCAGCGGCTAAACTATTAGAATTTGAGCACGCGGCATATTTAAGAGATAAAATTAAAAAATTAGAAGTTAATCAATAAGTTGGTGAGGAAAACATGGCTATAAAAAATATTAAAATTAAAGGAGCAAGGGCACATAACCTTAAAAATATTAGTTTAGAGATTCCTAGGGATAAATTAGTTGTATTAACAGGGCTTTCTGGTTCTGGGAAATCGTCACTTGCATTTGATACTATATATGCGGAAGGACAGAGAAGATATGTTGAATCTTTATCATCTTATGCAAGACAATTTTTAGGGCAAATGGATAAGCCTGATGTTGACTATATAGAAGGACTTTCGCCATCTATTGCTATTGATCAAAAAACAACTTCAAAAAATCCAAGATCAACTGTTGGCACAGTGACTGAAATATATGATTATTTAAGACTTTTGTATGCAAGGATTGGAATTCCACATTGTCCAATTTGCGGAAAAGAAATAAAACAGCAGTCAATAGACCAAATAGTTGATAAAGTAATGGCTATTGAGGAAAACACCAAAATTCAAGTATTATCGCCTATTGTAAAAAATAGAAAAGGTGAACATATAAAAGAATTGGAATCCACTAGAAAAAATGGCTATGTTAGGGTGAGGATAGATGGAATCATCTATGATTTATCTGAAGAAATTAAGCTTGAAAAAAACAAGAAACACTCAATAGATATTATAGTGGATAGACTTGTTATAAAAGAATCAATAAAATCCAGATTATCGGATTCTATTGAAACGGCATCTAAATTATCAGATGGATTAATAATTATAAATATTTTAAATGGTAACGATATATTGTTTTCACAAAATTACGCATGTCCTGATCATGGTGTAAGTATAGATGAGCTTACACCAAGGATGTTTTCTTTTAATAATCCTTTTGGTGCCTGTAAAAAATGTACTGGATTAGGTGTGTTTATGAAAGTAGATCCCAATTTAATATTACCTAATAAAGAATTATCTATTAGACAGGGAGGAATAAAGGGTAGTGGTTGGGCTATGGAGGGAAGCACAATAGCTAAAATGTATTTTGAAGCGCTAGCTAAAAAATATAAGTTTTCTTTAGATACACCAATAAAAAAACTATCTAAAAAGGTAGTAGACATACTTTTATATGGAACTAATGGAGAAAAAATAAAAGTGGTAAGGAAAAATGAGTATGGACAAGGAACTTATAATACAGAATTTGAAGGTATTATTAATAACTTAGAAAGGAGGTTTAGAGAAACACAAAGTAACTGGATAAAAGAAGAAATAGAATCATATATGAGTGCTGTTCACTGTGATGAATGTAATGGACAACGGTTATCAAATGAAAGTTTATCAGTTTTAGTGGGAAATATAAATATAAGCGAATTTTGTGAAAAATCTGTTAGTGATGCTATTGATTTTATTAAAAATTTGAGGCTAACAGAAAAAGAAAAAATGATTGCGTCACCTATTGTAAAGGAAATTTCTGAAAGATTGGGATTTCTTAAAAGTGTTGGATTAGAATATCTTACACTTTCACGTTCATCAGGGACTTTATCAGGAGGAGAGAGTCAAAGAATACGGCTTGCTACACAAATAGGTTCATCTCTTATGGGTGTTTTGTATATATTAGATGAGCCAAGTATAGGACTACATCAAAGAGATAATGATAAGTTATTAAAGACCTTAAAGCGTCTAAGAGATATAGGGAATACAGTCCTTGTAGTTGAGCATGATGAAGATACAATGTATGCTGCAGATAGTATTGTTGATATAGGCCCGGGTGCTGGGAGGCACGGGGGAGAAGTTGTATGTATAGGTACAGTTGACGAAATCAAATCTTGTGAAAAATCTATTACAGGGCAATATTTATCTGGAAAGAAAAAAATAGAGGTTCCTAAACAAAGAAGAAAAGGAAATGGAAATATTATAAGGATATTTGGAGCAAAAGAAAATAATTTAAAAAATATAAATGTTGATATTCCACTTGGGAAATTGGTTTGTGTTACAGGAGTTTCTGGTTCTGGAAAATCTTCTCTTATAAATGAAATTTTATATAAATATTTATCTCATAAACTTAATAAATCAAAATTAAGACCAGGAAAACACGATAAAATAATCGGAGTTGAAAATTTAGATAAAATAATAGATATAAATCAATCGCCTATAGGAAGAACACCTAGATCAAATCCAGCAACTTATACTGGGGTTTTTACAGATATAAGAGAATTATATGCATCTATGCAAGAGTCTAAGGTTAAGGGATTTGGGCCGAGTAGATTTTCTTTTAATGTAAAGGGAGGAAGATGTGAGTCTTGCCAAGGAGATGGCATAATAAAAATAGAAATGCATTTTCTTCCAGATATATATGTTCCCTGTGAAGTTTGTAGAGGAAAAAGATATAACAGAGAGACCCTTGAAATAAAATACAAAGGTAAAAATATATATGACATTCTTGAAATGACAGTAGAGGAAGGTTTAGAATTCTTTGCTAATATTCCAAAAATAAAAAGGAAACTTCAAACATTATTTGATGTTGGTTTGGGATATATAAAAATAGGTCAACCGGCAACTACGCTTTCTGGCGGAGAAGCACAAAGAATAAAATTAGCATCAGAATTATCTAAGAGATCAACAGGGAAAACAATGTATATCCTTGATGAACCAACTACGGGGCTGCATATAGCAGATGTTCATAAACTTATAAATATATTACACAAACTTGTAGAGTCCGGAAATACGGTAGTTGTAATAGAACATAATTTAGACTTTATAAAAACCGCTGATTATATAATAGATTTAGGTCCAGAAGGCGGAGATAAAGGTGGATATATTGTGGGAGAGGGAACTCCAGAAGAAATATGTAAAATTAAAGAGTCTTATACAGGAGAATATTTAAAAAAAGTTATAGATAAAATCTCTTAAACCCATATGCAGCAAAGCTGCACGTGAGTTTAAAAATTGATTATATTAATTATTTTCTAAAAGTTTATCGGCATAGTCTCTTAGCTCTTCTTCAGAGTGAATATTTTTTGATCGTGAGTTTATTGCATCTTTAACATAATCAGGAAGAGATTCATAATAAGAATTTAAATTTCTATCTTTTATTAGCATGTCATTAAGATTAAAAGGGTTTCCTGAGTAAAAACCACTTCGCATATTATATCACCTCAAAAGTATTTTTTGCCGACATATTATTTATATTCAAAAAAATAAAAATTGTCACAATTTTAGATAATTGACTTTTTTCTTTAAAATAGTCCATATCTTTATTACGTAAAAAATTTTGTGAGTAAATAATTATTTTTTATTGACTATAGGTCATATTTGTGAGAAAATAATAAAATAAAAATAAGTGCAACGTAAAGGAGAAACATTAATGGAAAAAGGACTTGAAAAAGCTTATGATCCCAAAAAAGTTGAGAATAAAATATACAATTTTTGGATGGAAAAAAATTATTTTCATGCAGAAATAGACGAAAAAAAACAACCTTATACTATCGTAATTCCTCCTCCGAATATTACTGGTCAATTGCATATGGGGCATGCCCTTGATGAGACGTTGCAAGATATTATTATAAGATATAAAAGGATGAAGGGTTATTCAGTTTTATGGTTGCCAGGAACAGATCATGCATCTATAGCAACAGAGGCTAAGATAGTCGAAGCGATGAAGAAAGAAAATTTGTCTAAAGAAGATTTGGGAAGAGAAAAATTTTTAGAACGTGCATGGGATTGGAAAAATAAGTATGGATCTAGGATTATTGAGCAGTTGAAAAAATTAGGATCTTCTTGTGACTGGGAAAGAGAGAGATTTACTTTAGATGAAGGTTGTTCAAAAGCGGTAAAAGAGGTTTTTGTAAATCTTTATAATAAGGGGCTTATATATAGAGGAGAAAGAATTATAAATTGGTGCCCTAATTGTAGGACATCTATTTCGGATGCTGAAGTTAATTTTGAAGAGCATGATGGTAACTTTTTTCATATAAGATATCCACTTGCTGATGAATCGGGATACTTAGTTTTAGCAACTACAAGACCAGAAACGCTTTTGGGTGATACAGCGATTGCTGTGAATCCGAATGACGAAAGATATGAAAGCTATGTTGGTAAAAATGTTAAATTACCTTTAGTGAATAGAGAAATTCCGATTGTAGCAGATAACTATGTGGAAATGGATTTTGGAACTGGTGTTGTAAAAATAACTCCGGCTCATGATCCTAATGATTTCGAAGTAGGCGAAAGGCATAATCTGCCAATCATAACGGTTATGGACGAATGTGCAATTATGAATGAAAATGCTGGTAAATATAAAGGTCTTGATAGATATAAAGCAAGAAAACAAATTGTTAATGATCTTGAGTCTGAGGGATTTCTTGTAAAAATTGAACCTGTAAAGCACAATGTAGGAGTATGTTATAGATGTTCTGATATTATTGAGCCTAGGATTTCAAAACAATGGTTTGTAAAAATGAAACCTTTGGCAGAGCCAGCGATTAAAAAAGTTAAAGATGGAGAGATCAAATTCATTCCTGAAAGATTCAGTAGAGTTTACTTTAACTGGATGGAAAATATTAAAGATTGGTGTATTTCTAGGCAATTATGGTGGGGGCATAGGATACCGGCTTATTATTGTAATGATTGCGGTAATATTGTAGTATCTAAAGAGGAAATTGATATTTGTCCAAAATGTAAAGGAACTAGTATTCATCAAGATGAGGATACTTTAGATACATGGTTTTCTGCAGCACTATGGCCATTTTCCACACTTGGTTGGCCAGAGAAAACTAAAGAATTAAAATATTTTTATCCTACAAATACACTTGTAACGGGATATGACATCATATTTTTCTGGGTTGCAAGAATGATATTTTCCGGACTCGAGCATATGGGGGAAATACCTTTCGATACAGTTCTTATTCATGGTCTCGTTAGAGATTCAAAGGGACGTAAAATGTCTAAATCTTTGGGTAATGGAATAGATCCTCTTGAAATTATAGATAAATATGGGGCTGATGCTTTAAGATTTAGTTTGGCTACTGGGAATAGTCCTGGAAATGATATGAGATTTTCTGATGAAAAAGTGGAATCAAGCAGAAATTTCGCAAATAAAATTTGGAATGCGTCTAGATTTATTCATCTTAATATTGATGATTATGATGTTAAAAATGAATTACCAGAAAAATTAACGCTTGAAGATAAGTGGATAATAAGCACATTTAATTCCGTTGCAAAGGAAGTTAATGAGAATATAGAAAAGTTTGAATTAGGTTTAGCTATTCAAAAGCTGTATGATTTTATTTGGGATGATTTTTGTGATTGGTATATTGAATTATCAAAATCAAGGCTTCAATTTAATGATGAAGCATCTAATAATGCAAGAAATGTTTTAGTTTGGATAATTACTAATACGTTGAAACTTCTTCATCCTTTTATGCCGTTCATAACAGAAGAAATTTGGCAAACTATGCCTCATAAAGGTGAATCAATAATGGTTGAATCTTACCCTGAGTATGATGAAAAATTAAATTTTGAAGAATCAGTTGAAAAAATGCATAAAATAATGGTTGTAATAAAAGCTGTTAGAAATATAAGAAATGAAATGAATGTACCTCATTCTAAAAAGTCTAAAATTTATATAGCTACCAACGACAAAAAAACTTTTGTAAATGGGAAAACCTATATTAGTAAATTAGCATTTGCAAATGAAATAGAAGTAGCGGAAGACTTTAATCTACCAGAGGCGATTACAATTATAACCAATGATGCTAAAATTTATATTCCAATGGATGAACTGGTAGATAAAAAAGAAGAAATAGAAAGGCTAAGTAAAGAGCTTGAAAAGGCAGAAAAAGAATTAGAATTTGCAAATAATAAACTTAACAATCAAGGGTTTATAAACAAAGCTCCTGAAAAAGTGATTGAGGGAGTTAAAAATACTGCTAAAAAAATGTCTGAAAAGATAGAGCTTATAAAATCTACATTGAGATCGCTAAAATAATTATTTTATTGAAAAACAGCAACTAATCATTTTTGATTCTAGTTGCTGTTTTTAAGATTTTTTAAAATAAGATATTGTAGGAGGAATAGTTTTGAATATTACAGAGGCACAAACAACGATAAACTCTTTTATGAAATATGGAATGCAACTAGGACTTGAAAGAATAGATAAACTTTTAAATTTAATAGGGAATCCACAAGATAAACTTAAATTTGTTCATATAGCGGGTACTAATGGTAAAGGTTCAACCTGTGTAATGACATCATCAATATTGACTAAGGCAGGATATAAAACAGGTTTGTTTATTTCTCCATATGTGACTTGTTTTAGAGAAAGAATGCAGATTTCAAATGTAATGATAAGTGAAGACGAATTGGCTCGAATTCTTGATTACATAATGGTATTTGTTAAAAGGATGGCAAAAGAAAAAGAATTTATTACTGAATTTGAACTAATTACGGCTGTAGCATTAAAATGGTTTGCGGATAATAATTGCGATATAGTTATTTTGGAAGTTGGTTTAGGAGGATTATATGATGCTACCAATGTTATAAAAAATCCTATTGCTTCTGTGATAACATCTATTTCTTTAGATCATGTTGCAATTTTGGGGAATAGTATAGAACTTGTTAAGTATGAGAAGTATGATGCAGAGGGCATGAGTAAAACGTATGATACATATGTTAAAGTTGAGAATAGTAATGAGATAAAGAATATTGTAATTAAAGAAACTTATCCTGATGAATATACAGTAGTTTTTGGTTTCTAGTAATATAAGGAGAACATATAATGGATAATAAAAAACAAACAAAGAAAAAAAATTATACATTAGCTGATTTAGAAAAAGCAAAAAAATCTGGACAAGTGTTTGATGCTATGATAAAGGAAGTTGATGAAAGCTTTAATTTGCATGGATTCTTTGCAAATGGAATAGAATGTATAGTAC
>CAKSGI010000066.1 GCA_934454005.1 uncultured Eubacteriales bacterium
AAATATAACGCTGTTATTTTTTCATCATATAAGTTATTATTTGATTTTTTTGACTGTTTCAATTTACTTTTCTCCTTGCGCTGCCACACCTAAGGTCGCACACTTTCATAACTTCTTACAAAATGGTAAACAACGATGTATTAGGGCATTTTTTGCTGTTTTTGGCAACTTATTTATACACTTAAATCTTATCCGCGTTATTGCAAGTACTTTAGTGTTTTTTAAATGAGATGTATTTGGCAGTCGCACTTATATGTGACAAACATAGAACCTGCCTACATATGAAATGTCCACGCGTTTAAAAGCGTGGACATTTATTCAATACACATAATTATAAACTAAAATCCCCCCAATAATTAAAATTAGAGAAAAAATTTTTTGCTTGTTCAATTTTTCTTTAAATACAACCGTACCAAAAAAAGTAATATAGATATAACTAGTTGATTCCAAAACAGGACCTAATGATAATGGAATTACCTTATAAGCGAAAATTGAAAGTAATGTTGTACCAAAAAACAATATATATGCAGTTATTACTAATGGATTTAAATACTCTTTGATTACAGTAGTGTGTTTTTTTAAAGCAGCTTTTTTTAACATTACTTGTGAAACTGAACCGATAAAAACTCCAACGAGAAGTATTGTTGAATACAATAACACTGTGTTATTCATTACTATTTACCTCGTTTCGGCTGCCTGATTTAGTGTAAAAAATTATGCCTAAGATAATCATAATAGCCCCAATAACTTTTCCTAAAGTTATTTTTTCACCAAAAAAAATTATCCCGAAAATTATTCCCCAAATAACAGTTACTGCTTTATTGGCAAATGCAGTTGTTAGCGGTAATAGTTTAATTATTCTTTGCCACAATATCGCATATACGAATAATATTAAAAGTACAATTCCGTAGTATATAAAAAATTGTAAACTAAAAAAATCTTGAGTGCCGGCCAGCTTGCTAAATATGCCACAGCATGAATACATAAATAATATTAAATGTAAAAAAATTAAAATTTTAAAATTTTTTTTCATTTTTAAAGCAACACCTACTCACGAAATAAATTAAAAGATTAATTAATAATTGCACTGTTATTATATAATTTATATACCAATATTAAAATAAAAATTAACCCAACATATAAAAATGCATTTCTAAAATTCCAGATGTTATTATAATATATTTTAGATTTTTGCAGCGTACTGTACTTATAAATTTATACATGTATATGATAAATAATACTCCACAACCAAATTTTGCACCCCATCTTAGGTTTCCATCTAACGCATGTACATGCTACAAACCAAAGTTGCAGCATATAATGAACATACAGGATATTTTGGGCGATAAATACTTTAGCAGTTTAAAAGTTGCCCATATACTTAAAAGAGTCAACAAAGTTAAAAATATCAATTCCATGGTAATTTCCAGATAAAACCCAGTATATAAAGGGTTAAGCTGTAAAGTGAAGAATTAGACATCCCTGCTTATATATGCGCTGGCAAATCATTTAAAGAGCAAGGATAATTAGGTGAAGTTTGCATGTAATATAAATGGCATAAACTCAGAGCATAAGCCAAAGTTATAAATGCAAAGAAACTTTTTTCTAGCTTGTCCTTTAAAAATTTACTCATGTACATTTTTCTCCTCATTCAAATTTATTATATTTTTTATAACGTACTGAGGACTTTTATTTATGCAAATGTATATACGCCCTACATATTCTCCTATAATTCCAAGCATAAGCATAATAAGTCCTCCTATAAATAATATCGCTGCTAATATGGATGAATAACCTACTACTATGTTGGGAACAATAAACCTTCTTATAATTAAATATATACCAAAAATAAAACCAATAGTAGCACTAATAATTCCAACCGTTGTTGCTAATCTTAGTGGCTTTATTGAAAAAGCGGTAAATCCATTAAGCCACATAGACAACATTTTTTTTAAAGTAAATGTTGATTTCCCTTCAAAGCGCTTTCTTTCTTCCATTTCAACATTGTAGAAATATTTTGTAGTCCTCAAAAGTAATCCGGTAATGTAAGGATAGGGACTTTCATATTTTAATATCTCATCTACTACATAACGCTTCATTGCTATAAAATTTGTAAATTCTACATCTTTGGGTCTATTAATTATAAACTGACTCATTTTTTTGTTCATAAAAGTTCCAAAATTTTTGAACAAAGATTGTTTGCGAGTTGGGTATTTTGCCATAGAGACATCATAATTATTTGATTTCAATGGCTCAATCAGTTCCCATAATTTATTCATAGGGCATTGACCATCGTCATCCATAATCACTACAAAGTCTCCCACACAATATGTTAATCCTGCCATAACAGCCCCCGGCCTATTCGCATTTTTTGATAAATTAATTCCTTTAATGTGTTGATTGCTTTCTGCTAAATCTTTGATAACATCCCAAACATTGTCAGGAGAGCAGTCATTTACCATAACTATTTCATATTCATATTCCTCCTTTTTCTCAGTCACTTTAACACAAATTTCCTCGACAACACTACGAACAATTTTTTCACTACCATAACAAGGCATAATAAAACTTATTTTTTTCATTTCTTCCCTCACTTGTTCCACAGCTCTCCAAAACGATTTTCTTCCATTTCATACTTATAATCTTTTAAATATGAAATATAATCATACTTTGGTCGATAATTTAATTCTTTTTTTGCATTTTCGATATCCATAATATAAGATAATGCATCACATTTATTAGAATTGTAAATAATTTTAGAAACTTTTTGTGGTTTAGAAAATACTGATATTATGCCTTTGACTTGATCATCTAACGTAGTAGCTATACCCGTACCCACATTATATATGGCACTTTCCACATTGGACAATATAGCTCTGTAAATCATTTGAGCAAAATCTTTTACGTAAACAATATCTTTAGCTTTTTTAGGATTTCCCCAAATTTCTATCGGTTCACCTCTTATTGCTCTATTTATCATGTAACGATATGGTATAATTTTAGTAATACCATCAACAAAATAAGTTGTCTCGGGATGGTACAAGTAAATGTTAGGTAACCTTAAAATTATGTTGTTAATCCCATAAGTCTGATGATAATATTCTATCATGTCAACGGCCATATTCTTGGAAAAAATGTAAAGTGCATGATCACCAGAATACTTGTAATTTCTTACAGCATAGGGATGTAAAATAGGATTTACATCTATATTTGCATTTATATCTGCATATGATTGCGAATATAAAATTTTTTGCGCATTACCATTTCTACAATACTCTAAAATATTAAACGTACCTAATACATTCGTAGTAATATAAGAAGAATTGCTATCTTCTTTTAGATAAGCAGGAAGAACTCCTGCTAAATGCACTACAATGTCCGGCCTTGGAAGAGATTTAAATGATTCTTTATTTTGAATATCAACTTGATAATACTCAAGATTTTGCTTTTTAAAAAAACTTGTATTTTTTCTTCCAATTGTAACAATATTGTAGAAATTTAAGTTTAAATTATTTTTTAAATAATCTACTACGTAAACACCTACATTGCCAGTAGCCCCAAAGATAACAACATTCTTCATTATAATATACCCTTTCAAAAAATTATTTGAAATCACTTAGCAAAATATAATATCCAAGTCGAGTTGAGCTATCTGAAACTTGTCCAATATTGCTGCGTGAAATGTTACTGATTCTATAAATAGAATTTGGATTTTCCTTTTTTATTTTTTCTAATTGGTCAATGTCATCTTGATTAAATAAAAATTTAACCTGCGCAATACGTTTTTTCCCAGTTGGAAAAATATCAGGTTTTTCACCACATGCAATTTGTATAACAAATTTAAGGAAATCATAGCCTGTTGAAAGATAAACTAAATCAGATCCAATGCAGTCCCCTCCCATTCGGCCTCCTATTTCAATGATCTTTATCGATCCATATTCATCTATTTTTATTTCCGAATGTGAAGCACCATATTTTATTTTCAAAGTGTCTAATGCATGTTCAACCGTTTTTTTTACATTAACTAGTACATCATTAGGTATATTAAATGGTTGCATATGCCCCGTTTCGATAAAATGAGGTTCACCAGTTGTAAATTTTTTAGTTAGTGCAAGAAAAAAATGCTTTCCTCTATAAGACACATATTCAACGCTAAATTCATCACCTTCTACAAATTCCTCAATCATAGCTTTTTTGTCAAATGATAAATCTTCAGCGATTTTAACAGCATCAAACAACTCTTCTTTATTTTTTACTTTAGTTATACCACGACTTCCTGATCTGTCTATAGGTTTAACTATTAAAGGGAACTGTAAACTTGATACAATTTCTTCATTAATTTCGCTAGAACAATAGTATTTTGGAGATGGATCACCACCCTTTTCAAATGCTTTTCTCATTAAATATTTATTTGTAGACATTAATGAACTCTCAATTCCATTTCCTACTAGTCCCAAATTTTCAGCTATGTAGTTTACAGTTATTGAAGCTAGATCTGAAGCAATCGATATAACACCATCTGGTTTTATCTCTTCACATTTTCGCAATATCTTCTCTTTTTCAGTAATGCTTATTGGATAAAAAAAATCAGCAGTCCTTTCACCATCAGCTCCACATTTCCATGCAAAGATATGTGTTTCAATGTTGAGTTTTTTTGCTTTTAATATCAACTGATTTTGAAAATCGTTGGCTCCTATAATTACTAATTTTTTCATAATCTATTTACCCTCGATAAAAAATCTTTATTTTTTCAATTATATATTCAATATCTGTGCTTTTTAACCCGTAGAACATTGGAAGCCTAATTAAAAGTTCACTTTCTCTTGTTGTAAATTTATCTTCACCATTAAATCGACAATATTTTACCCCAGCTGGTGCAGAGTGAAGAGGAATGTAATGAAATACAGCATTAATGTCGTTTGCTTTTAAGTATGATAACAACTTGATCCTTTCTTCAAGGTTTTTAGCCTTAATGTAAAACATATGCGCATTGTGAATACAATTTTCAGGAACAGTTGGAAGTTCTATTTGTCCTTTTTGAGCTAACTCCCTTAGCCCATCATAGTACAAATGCCATGAATTCATCCTATCATTATAAATTTTCTCTTCATTTTCAAGCTGAGCATACAAATATGCAGCATTCATGTCACTTGGCAAATATGATGAACCTTCGCTTACCCATGTATATTTATCAACTTGTCCTCTAAAAAATCTACTTCTATTGGTGCCTTTTTCCCTTATAATTTCGGCTCTTTCTATGTTCTCGGAATTCTTTATAAGTATTGCTCCGCCTTCACCCATACTGTAGTTTTTCGTTTCATGAAAGCTGTAACAACCAAAATCACCAATAGACCCCAATGCTCTATTTTTATAATAGCTAGATACACCTTGCGCTGCATCTTCTATAACTTTTAAATTATACCTTTTAGCAAGCTCCATTATTTTATCCATTTCACAAGCAACTCCAGCATAATGAACTGGTACGATAGCTTTTGTTTTTGGAGTAATAGCTGCCTCTATTAAAGTTTCGTCTATATTCATGGTGTCTGGCCTAATGTCTACAAAAACAATTTTAGTGCCCCTTAACACGAAAGCATTAGCCGTAGAAACAAAAGTAAATGACGGCATGATAACTTCATCACCTGGTCTTATATCGCATAACATAGCCGCCATTTCAAGTGCACTTGTACATGAAGTTGTCAGCAAAGCTTTTTCGGTTCCAGTTTTTTCCTCAATCCATGCATTGCATAGCTTAGTAAACTGACCATCCCCACATATTTTTTTGTTTTCAATCGCTATTTTTACATATTCAAGCTCTTTGCCTATATATGGTGGTTCATTAAAATTAATCATTTTATTTCCCTGCTTTCTCTAAAAAAGAACTACCTAGTTTCACAATAACATATTCATTAAAGTCTTTTATAGATCCCCGTTTTGGCCAGATATTCATATTTTCACTTTGATTCTTTAACTTAGTCTTTTCATAGGACTGTGGCGGAAAGATATCATAGCCATGTTGCTGAAAGAAATTATACAATCTGTACGATCCTAGTTCTAATTCTAGTGTACAATCTCTGTCCCAAACAAATAAGCTGTTTCCAACAGAGGGTTCTACTACTTGATTAAAATCTTTCGGAACTCCAACAAAAATTATTTTGTTATTGTCCGTTATAGCCTTAATGTCATGGTCAATTTGTGTCATCATAGCAACATCATATTGATAACTTTTATAATCTGCAAAGAAAATTTCGTTCATTTGTTTAGATTGATAAAACACGTTTAAAATTACTAAAAATAAAACTATATATCTAACTTTGAAACCTCTTATATCAGCGTCCCTAAATAATATATATAATAAACAAAAAGAAAATCCAACTAAGAATAAAAAGCTTATCAACACCCGATGCGGCAAAGAAGGGTTGCCTGTGATGATTGGTAAAGCAAAAGGCGTTACTACAATGCACAGACCATATAAAACTATATTAATTTTCTTGTTTTTTATAGCTAAAATCGTAATACTCATTAGAGTGACGCAAGTCATTATTAACACTATTTTTGTTGCATAGTCTGCTTTTATTCCAGTTAAAATTAACTGATACTGCATAAGAACAGACCTTTTTGCTGATCTTAAAAACGGTACAAATCCACTAAAGTCATAACAGATATAATCATTCACATAACTAATTTTACCTATATGAAGAATTCTTTGAGAAAAATTACCTCCAACCTTCCATAAAGCGATAGACATTAAAATTATTGCAACAGTTTTTAAAGTTGATAAAAAAAATACACTTAATTTGGTATCTTTATTGACTACCACACGTAAAAAATAAGTTATAAAAAAGATTAACAAAAACACAACTGGCGCAGTTTCAGAAAACGCAATAGCGAAAGCTAAAATAAGTACCGAATAAATTAAATTTACCCAATTCTTACCTAAAAAATTCCAAGAAAAATAAAAATACACCGAAAATGCAACAAGTGTATAAACTAACCCGGTTTCTACAGTTGTCATCATATAAACAAACAATGAAGCAATATACGGGAATGACACAGCGATACACGTAAATATAATAGATAAAGTATTATTCCATAACCCATCAGAATATTTTATAAATATTAAATTGAATAAAGTTAATCCTAAAATTACTAAACATATAGCAATAAAATCACGCCAGAATGGAAGAAATTCATAAGAATTAAATACCTTCTTCATAATTAAATATCCCCAGCGTCCTTGGTATAATAAACTATTGTTTTCAAAATAGCTATTAAAAGCTTCGTCATCTATACCCATAGAAAAATTTGTAAGTGTAAATCCATAGCACAAAATAGCAACAAATACAGTCCAAAGGTAATAAGATTTGTTTAAAAATTTTTCGTTCATTTAAATTTATCCCTTCTAATTTACGGCTTAACTAGCCCATTTACAAAATAACACATTTGAACCATAAAATTAAGGTTTTGCATCTGAACCAATATCCTCAAACATAAAAAATTTATTCCCAAAAATAAAATCAGCATAAATAACTAAGCAACTAATCAATATTACAAGCGTTAGTATAAAATAAGAATTTTTAGCCTTTAGTTTCTTTGGCATATCAATCTAATTCTCTATTTTCATTTTAAATAACTTTTTACTTTTCTAATTCCATGATACACATTCTTTAAACCTTTGTAAAATATATTTTCCTTTTTTATGCTAAATACTTTTACACAAACTTTATCACGCACGTATTCAGGAATATTTGAAGTTATTCTGCACTTTATTTTTACATTCTTAATTTCTTCAGGAATTTTTAATGAAACTATAATCTGAGGGTCTGGCTTTAAAAATAATAATCCATTATTTAATTTTAAACCATTTGATTTCACATCGTCTATTTTATAACTTAAAATCGTATCATTATTCGTATAAATTTCTATAATAATATCTGAAACCCATATCATCCCTTCATCATTCGGGTCAAAGCGAATTGAAAAAACTTTTTCATTTTTAAAAGTTTTAAAATTCCATGAATGTTCATCATTATTATAATCTCCAACCATAGAATTATTTTGAGAAAATCCTTTCCCATAGTTAACATATAGTGTAGCGTTTTGCGTATTGTTTTTAGTAATATATTTAGTAGGCAACTTAGACGCGTATCCTTTGGGTAGGACAATAGGGACTTGGTCAAATTGATGTTTTATATAGCATTCATTAAATTGCCACTCTTTTTCGTTATGCTCAGAATAAGAATTTTGGGAATTTTCCCATATGCGATATATAGAAGTTACCTTACTAGAGTTTTCAACACCAGTAATAAATGCAGTTCTCATAAGAAAATCCCAATCTTCTGTAGTCGTTAGTTCCTCATTAAATCTTACACCTAGTTTTTGAAAAACATACCTAGGGCAAGCATATGTCATAGTTGGACAGGTATTAACCCTTAGCTGGCTTAAAAGGTCAAAGTTAGTGCAATAAATACTGTTTGGACTTCCAATTGCACGTAATGCACTTTTGCCATTATAATTTATAACTTCCCATTTTTGTAACAAAGCAAAAGTATGAAGCGTGGCACCAAAGGATTTCTTAGATAAATTATAAAATTCTTCAACCCAATTATCAAATACTATATCATCGTCATCTAAAATAGCAACATATTCTCCATTAGCTTGTTCAAATCCAACATTTAACGGGGTTGTTCTATTGCCATGGTCAACTTTTATTAAACGAACCTTTTTTCGCATCCAGTTAGGAAGCTCTTCTATAACACGTTCGACAGCTATCTGGCGTTCGACAGTCAATTTATGCCCTACTATAAGGACTTCAAAATTGGTATTAGTTTGAGCAGTTAAACATAAAAGTGTTTCAGACAAGGCTTCTATCCTTGTTCCCTGAGTTCTTGTAACTATAGAGAGGAATGGATTATTTGGTGATTTAGGAAGTCCTTTTTTATCACATTTTTCAATAGAAACATATGCCCTTATAAATTGATTTACGCTTGCAAATGGGTCTACTAGTTTTTTTATATAATCGAAATATTGATAAACAACAGTCGAATTAGCTAGGAATGTACTTTGAGATGGAAAGTGTTGATCAGATTGTTCCAAGTAAAAGTCCTTACATGCGACTTGCTGAAAGCCAGCATCATTCATACATTGTTCTAACCTTTTAGCAGAAAAAAAAGATAAATGTGTTTTATCTAACAAACCTTCTTCAGTATAATTAAATTCACCTTCCATCATTTTAAAGG
>CAKSGI010000067.1 GCA_934454005.1 uncultured Eubacteriales bacterium
AGATGAAGATATAAAATCTAATATGCGAGAAAAAGGAATATTCCCTGGATATTCAAGGGGATCTGTTTCTGGTAGTATAATAGCTTATATAAGAGGAATGACTGATGTAGATTCAATTAAACATAATATGAGTTTTGAACGCTTTATGAACTTAGAGAGAGTAAGTTTAGCTGATGTAGACACCGATTGGCAACCAAACCAAAGAGAAGTAGTCAAAGATTATATATATGAAAAAGAGGGGTTGTATTGTGCAGATATAGTAACTTTTAATACAGTGGCTTTAAAAGGTTCTATAAGGGACGTGTGCAGAGCTTTATATATGTCAGAAACATCTGAAGGCTTAAAAAAACAAGCAGATAATGAAGTTAAGAATTACGGAAAAATATCTAGTTTTACATCTAAAAAAATTGAAGAAACCACAAAAGGATATTTAAAAATAGCAGATTATATATGTAGTAATGTAGAAGATGATGAAGAAAAGATGAGAAAAGAATATCCAGAAGTGTTTGAATATGTAGATATAATAAATGGAACTATAGTATCAATAGGAACACACCCTTGTGGAACAATAGTATCACCTATTCCATTAGAAGAAGTAGTTGGTTTATGTTCTATATCAACTTGCGAAAGACCAGTTTCAATGTTGAGTATGAAATGTATTGATGCTCAAAACTTTACCAAATTAGATATATTAGGGCTTGATAATATTCAGTTAATAAATGAAACTTGTAAATTAGCTAATATAGAAAGATTAATTCCTGAAAATGTTCCAGATGATGAAAATGTATGGAAGTCAATAGCAGATAATAATTTGTTAATATTTCAATGGGAGTCTGAAAGTGCTGGTGCGTTTTTAAAAACTCTTTTAAGTGAAAACACTATAAATAAAATAAAAGAGAAAAATCCTAACTTTAAATATTTAGACTTAGTAACTATGGGTAATGGAGCAATAAGACCCGCTGGAGCTTCGTACCGTGATGCGTTGGCAAGAGGAGAGTTTAGAGATAATGGACATGAAGCATTAAATAATTTATTAGCATCAACGAATGGATATCTTGTGTACCAAGAGCAAATAATAGAATTTTTAAATAAGTTTTGTGGTTATACAATGGGAGAAGCTGATATTGTAAGACGTGGATTTGCTAAAAAAACAGGAACAGAGCAATTTATACCTAATATAAAAAGTGGTTTTGTAAAAACAATGAAAGAGAAATACAATGTAGAAAGTGATGAAGCTGAAAGTTTAATAGTTAACTTTCTTCAAATAATAAACGATGCTTCTGAATATTTGTTTTCGCTTAACCATTCAGAACCATATACATATATAGGTTATATTTGCGCATATTTAAGATACTATTATCCATTAGAATTTTTAACAGTTGCATTAAATATAAATATGGATGATCATGAAAAGACAGCTAAGATTGTAGAATATGCAAAAAATATAGGTATAAATTTAAATAATGCTAAATTTAGATACTCTAAAGATGGTTGTTTCTTTAACAAGGAAACTAATTCAATATATAAGGGAATAGCATCTATAAAGTTTCTAAATGCAAAAGTAGCCGAAGAACTTTATTCATTAAAAGATAAACAATTCAATTCATTTACTGAATTGCTTCATTATATCAAACAAAATTGTAGTGCTAATTTTAAACAATTAAGAATATTAATATCTTTAAATTACTTTAGTGAATTTGAAAAAAATAAAAAACTGTTAGATATAATTAAATTATATGAAACTAAATTAAAGAACAAAAATCTTAAAGAAGAAACAAAGCAAAAAAGATTGTTAGAAATAATAGAAGTTGAAAAAACAATGGAAAATAAATCATTAAATATAAAAGAACAAATAGAAGCTGAGAAAGAATATTTAGGATATGAAGTAACTACAATTGCTAAATTGCCTAAAAATGTTTATATAGTTACGGAAATAGATACAAAATATACACCTAAATTAAGAATGTATAACCTTAAAGAAGGGACAGTTGAAACATGGAAATGTAAGAAAACTGATATGAGAAAAGAACCTTTTGGTCAATATTCAGTATTAAAAGTATTAGAAATATCTAAAAATAACAAAAGAAAGAAAATAAATAACGAATGGATTAAAACAGATGAAATAGAAACAAGTTTAACTAAATGGCAAGTAATAATGTAATATATGGGAGAGTGTAAGAGTATGAGTATAACAATAGAAGGATACATAGGAAAAAGTATTTTTGAAAAGGGAGATTTTAAGATTTATTCTTTTCACCCTATAAAGAAATATGAGGATTGTGTAAAATTACATCCTAAATATAAAAGTATGAGCATTTCAGGTATTATGCCTGATTTACTTACTGAAACATTATATAAGATAGATGTTGAGTATTCTAAAAAAGGGCAATATGATAATTATACTGTAGTTAAAATTCATAGAGATAGTGCCGATATAGATGCTAAGACAACTAATAAGTTTTTAGAATCTATATTAAGTAAGAAAGATGTGGATGAATTATTGCTTCATTATCCTAATATAATAGATATGATTATAAAAGAAAAACCAATAGACGTATCAAAGTTAAAAGGTATTAAAAATAAAAAAATGAATAAGATCAAAGCTAAAGTTATAGAGAATTTTAGCTTAATAGAATTAGTCGAAGAATATAGTGATTACGGAATGACTTTCACTATGATGAAAAACTTATATAATGCCTATCATTCTATAAATAAAATAAATGAACGTATGGAAACTGATCCTTATACTTGTCTTTGCAAGTTAAATAGAGTGGGTTTTAAAACAGCAGATGATTTCATTATGGGAAAATACCCTCACAAAAGAAACTCTCTCATGAGAGCTAGGGCGTGTATAATCTATTTATTAAATGAGAATGAAACTAATGGTAATGTATGGATAGATTTAAAAAAATTATATTCACAATTCAAAGAATTGGCACATGAATCAATATCATTTTTTAAAGATGTAATTCTAAATGACGAAGATATTTATATAGAAAAAGGAACTAATAGGGTGTCTTTTTTAGAAACTAGATGTGCAGAAGTAGAAATTAAAAATATATTGAATGAGTTAAAGAATAATAATACCAAATTTGATGTTGATTATAAAGATTTTACAACGGTTCAAGGATTTAAGCTAACCGAAGAACAAACAGAATCGTTAAAGAACATATGTAAATATAATGTAAGTATACTAGCTGGTGTCGGTGGTTCAGGTAAATCATTTAGCGTACAAGCTATTATAGAGATGTTGGAAAGCGAATTAATAACTTATTGTATGTTATCACCTACTGGAAAAAGTGCTAAGGTACTAGCTGATTATACTAAAAGAGAAGCTAAAACAATTCATAGAGGATTAGGGTACAACCCTGGTGAAGGATTTGCTTATAATTTACAAAATAAATTACCTTATGATGTAGTTATAGTAGATGAGTTTTCGATGATTGATTCTAAACTTCTAAGAGATTTATTAAGAGCAATAGATGTTACTAAAACAAAAATACTTTTCATAGGAGATCCTGCACAGATACCATCTGTTGGAGTAGGCAATATAGCACATGATATGATTCACAGTGAAGCTATTCCAACATCATTATTGACCAAAGTGTTCAGATATGGTGAAGGTGGGTTATCTTATGTTGCTACAAAAATAAGATTAGGAGAGGAATACCTTGAAAATAACAAACCTATTCAAACTTTCGGCGTTAATAAAGATTATACATTTATAAATGTAGAACAAGAAAAATCTTCTAAATGTTTAATTACTCTTTATAAAAACTTATTAAACAAAAACATATCTGTTGATGATATTATGGTACTAACAAGTTACAATAAAGGCAATTATGGGACAATAGTATTAAATAATATGATTCAAAGTATAGTTAATCCTGAAAGTAAAGATAAAGAAGAAGTTATATGTAAAAGGAATGAGGTAGAAATTTATTTTAGAGTTAATGATAGAGTTATGCAAGTAAAAAATAATTACAAAGCTGTCGATGAAGAAGGAGAAGAACAAGCTATATTTAATGGAGATGTAGGTGTTATATGTAAAATAGAAAAAGAAGTTTTGACGGTTGATTTTGATGGTAAGAAGATAGAATATGAAAAATCACAATTAGATGAGTTAAATTTATCATATTGCTTAACCATACATAAATCACAAGGTTCAAGTGCTAAATATGTAATTATGATAACTCCAAAGGCACATAAATTTTTCTTAGATAGGAATTTACTATATGTTGCTAGTTCAAGAGCAAAAGTTGGGTTGTATCATGTAGGAAGTACAGATGTTATTCAAAGCTCATTGAGAAAGTCACAAAACTTTAGTAGAAATACATTTTTACAAGGTTTATTAGAGGAGATTAAATAGTTTTATTTATCAAAATTTAAAAATAAATATTGAACATAATAATATAATATGGTAAAATAATAGCAGGATAATTAGGTTTATTCTGCTATTATTTTTATAGGGGATGATAAATTGAATTTAGACAAATTAAAAGTAACAATTATAGATTCTATGCCAGGAACAGGTAAAACTTCTTGGTCAATAGATAAAATGGCAAATACATCAGAAGAAGATATGAATTTTATTTACATAACGCCTTATTTAGATGAAGTAAAAAGAATTAAAGATAATGTTATAAATAGAAAATTCTATGAACCAACTAATAAAAATGAAAAAGGTTCTAAGTTACAAGGCTTAAAAGATTTAATAACCAAAGATAGAGATATAGCAAGTACACACGCATTATTTAGTAATGTCGATGAAGGAGTATATCAATTATTAAAATCATCAAGATATACATTGATATTAGATGAAGTAATGAATGTTATAGAAACTAGACAAGTTAGTTATTCCGATTTCGATATATTATTGAATCAAGGTGTGTTCAAGATAGATGAAGAAACTAATAAGATAATATGGTTAAAAGATGAGTATTCAGGTAAATTTAATGAGATAAAAGAGTTGGCTAAAAATGATAACTTATATTATCACAGTAGAAATGGAAATTCAAAGAAAATAATATTATTAGTTTGGACTTTCCCAGTTAAAATATTTGAAGTATTCAAAGAGATTTATATATTAACATATCTTTTTGATGGTCAACTACAACGTGCTTATTATGATATGTACAATATAGAATATGAATACAAAAGTGTTAGATTAAAAGACGATAAATATAGATTGGTAGATTATATACATTATAATCAAGAGAACAAAGACCATCTGAAACAATTAATAAATATTTATGATGGTAAATTAAATGAAATAGGAAATAATAAATATAGTTTATCTTCTTCATGGCTTAAAAACTCTAAAAATAGAGATAATCTTGGTAAATTAAAAAATAATACATCTAATTATTTTAAACATAAGTTAAAATCTAAATCAATAACAAATATGTGGACAACAATTAAATCGGAAATAAGCGATGAATCTTCAATCAAGAAAGTTAGAAGTTTATTAGCTGGCGCAGGATATAGCAAAGGTTTTGTTCCTTGTAATGCACGTGCAACTAATGAATATGCTCACAAAGAAAACTTAGCATATCTTTTAAATAGATTTCTAAATCCATTAGACAAAGGTTTTTTTGAAGACAAAGATATTACTATTAATGAAGATTTATGGGCTTTAGCTGAATTAATTCAATGGATTTGGAGAAGTAGGATTAGAAAAAATGAACCAATAAACATTTATTTACCTAGTAAAAGAATGAGAAATTTATTAAAAGATTATATTAATAATAATTTAAAATGTTAGGAAGAATAAATCTTCCAATAATTTACTAGAAATGGCATTATAGCTAGGTTTCAAGGGTGTTTCCCTTAAAGAAAAAGTTAAGTAAAATACAAAGCAATAATAAAGGAGATATAAAAATTGAAAATAAATATAAATATTTTAAATAACGCATATAAAACATTGAAAAGGGCTTTAGCAGTTAAAACAAATATACTTCTTGAACAAGATAAGTTAATAGCATACAAAGGTGACATTATAATTCATGTACCTTTAGAAATGGAAGAAGCATTTGATAAACCTGTATACATAGATAAAGGCTTCTTTGAGAAATTAAAGAATATAAAAGAAGAATTTATTGATGTTGATTTTGATAAAGGTGTTGCAAAAGTTAATAATGTAATGTTTGCTACAAATCATTCAATAAGTGAAGATATTGTTCCTGCTTGTTTAACAAATAATGTAATCGAAGAAATTCAACTTTCTTATGAAGATATTAAAAAGTTTTATGAATTATATGATTTTATTGCTAAAGATGATATAAGACCAGTATTACAATGTATTAACTGGAATAGAGATACTATATGCTCATTAGATGGATATAGACTGTCTAAGAAAACCATAACTTCTGAATTAGTAAATGAATTTAATATTAATGGAGAAGTAGCAAAAATATTATCTAAGCTAGTAAAAAAGGATTATACATGTAGATTTATATTTACAGAAGATATAGTAAATGTTATAGTTATGAATAAGGGTAAGGTTATAGCAGATATATTCAGTAAGTTGGGAGAAAATAACTTTATTGAATATAATACATTAATAAATCTTTATGATGAAAATGCAAGGTATATAACTTTAGATCCTACAATATTAGTTGAAAATTTAAAGTTTGTTAAAGATAATATGGCTAAAACAGTAGGCTTACATTTCAATAAAGATGGTTATAAGATTAGCAATTTTAAATCTAAAACAGAAATAACTGTAATTGATTCTCTTTATAAAACTAAAGATTTAGAGGATGAAGGATTTGAAATTTATTGCAATTATCAATATTTGTATGATTCTTTAAAGACTAAAAAGAATATAGTTGATATTCAACTTAGAAGTAAAGTAAGCCCTATTTATATTTTAACAAATGATGACAAAGATGTTGATCTAATATTGCCAGTCAGAGTATCAAAATAGTTAAAAATATTTATAAAAATTTAAAATAAATTATTGAATATTTTTCCAATATATGATATAATAAATTCATAAGCTAAAGAGAGTAATAAACAGAAGATGTTAAAATATAAAATAAAAAGGAGATTTTATTATGAGAAAGAATTTTTATCCAGCAACTTTGTTATGTGATTTTTATAAAACATCACACAGAGAACAATATCCAGTGAACACAACTAAGATATATTCAACATGGACGCCAAGAACAAGCAGAATAGAAGGGATAAATGAAGTAGTAGCTTTTGGTTTTCAAGGATTTATAAAGGATTATTTAATAGATTTTTTCAACGAAAACTTTTTTGATAGAAAATTAGAAGATGTTATAGAGGAATATGAAAGAGTAATAAAACATTGCTTAGGTAAAGAAAAAGTAGATACTAGCCATATAAAAGCACTACATGAGTTAGGATATTTACCAATAAAGATATGTGCAGTTGATGAAGGAACTTTAGTACCAATTAGAGTACCAATGCTGACAATAGAGAATACCGTTGACGATTTTTTTTGGATAACTAATTATTTAGAAACACTTATGAGTACAATGTTATGGCAACCTACAACCTCAGCGACAATATCCCATACATATAGAAATATATTAAATGAATGGTACAATAAGACAGTCGAAGAAAACAACGATTTTTTAAATGATGTAGCCTTCCAGGGGCATGATTTCAGTATGAGAGGAATGAGTTCTTTAGAAACTGTTAAAACATCAGGCGCAGGGCATTTATTGAACTTTGTTGGCACTGATTCGATACCAGGAATATTGTATTTAGAAAAGAATTATAACTCAAATATAGAAAATGAAATGATAGGAACGTCAATCAGTGCAACAGAACATAGTGTTCAATGTGCTTATGGACAAGAAAAGGAATTTGAAACTTATAAAAGATTAATAAATGAAGTTTATCCTAATGGTTTAGTATCAATAGTTTCTGATACATGGGATTTATGGAATGTAATAAATAATTATCTTCCTAGATTACATGAAGATATTATGAAAAGAGATGGTAAGATTGTAATAAGACCAGATTCGGGAGAACCAATAGATATTCTATGTGGAAATCCTAATGGAAAAACAGAAAGCGAAAGAAAAGGTGTGATTGAATTGTTATGGGAACAATTTGGAGGAACTATAACAAAACAAGGATATAAAGTTTTAGATAGTCATATAGGCGCTATATATGGCGATGCAATTACACTTCAAAGATGCAATGAGATATGTACTAGATTAGCGAAAAAAGGGTTCGCTTCAATTAATGTTGTGTTCGGAATCGGGTCATTTTCTTTTGCTTATAACACTAGGGATACATTTGGATTTGCTCTTAAATCAACTTATGCAGTTATAGGAGGCGAAGAAAACTTTTTATTTAAAAATCCTGTAACAGATAATGGAGTTAAGAAGTCTCAAAGAGGCAGGGTTTACGTTTATAGGAATAATTTAAATAATTTAGTTCTAGACTTTGAATCAAGTTCTTCAAATGCACTATCTAATATTATAAGTTCTGGATTATATAATAATATTTGAGATAATATTACTCTTGTTTTTTCACTTGTACTTATACTAAAAACAGATTTATTTAATATATCATTTGATAATCCTACCATCTTAAGTATTTCATCTACCCTATTATCTAT